>JACPZK010000017.1 GCA_016195565.1 Nitrospirota bacterium
ATGATTAAGGAGAAAGAAGCAATGAAAGGCGAGATGAATAAAAGGGTGTTATACGGCAGTGAAGATTTTATAGAAAAGGTGACTAAGAAATATAAAGTTGAAGCAGTGATAAAGCCGAAAGGGAGGCCAAGAAAGGATGAAGATGATGAAAAATAGAACCGTCCCATTTTTCCATTTTTCCCATTTTCCGAGGGGCTGAAGATAAGATGAATCCGCCTCAGGCGGATAAAATCTCTGTTGCAGCATCTTCTGTTGGCGGTCCCAACGGGATTCGAACCCGTGTTTTAGCCTTGAGAGGGCCACGTCCTAGACCGGACTAGACGATGGGACCATACTCAGAAGTTTAGAGTTAAAAGTTAGGAGTTAAGAGTTTTAAAACTTTTCACTTTTAACTTTCAACTTCTAACTTTGTTTTTACTGGGGAGAGAGGATTCGAACCCCTATAAACAGCTCCAGAGGCTGCCGTCCTGCCGTTGGACGACTCCCCAAAACAAGTAAAAAGTTAAAAGTTAGAAATTAAAAGTTAAACTCTTAACTCCTAACTTTAAACTCTTAACTCTAAATCTAAGTATATAAAATAATTGATATTGCCTGAACAAGTCAACTTGACTTTGCTGAAGGTTGCAAAACATCCTCCATATATGGAAAATGTATATGCTATGAAAAAATCAGTGTTTATCGCAATAGTCTTTTTTGTGATGGCTGCCGCCGCTTTTGCTCAGCCGAAGACTGATGTAAATATGAGGATAAGCAAACAGGACGGAGTTCTTCGCCTTGTATTTGAGTCTGAAGAAGCATTCCTGAAGAAGGCAAATGCCGCTGTATCAGGCCTGCAGCTCAATATTGAGTTCCCTTCAGCTTTTAACATCGCTTCCAGAAAAGGCATTAATCTGGATACTTCCATAAAGGAAAGAATCTTGACCGTTAATCTTAAGGAGCCTTTCGATATAAAAGTTTTGAGGCTTTCTTCTCCTGCGAGGTTTGTGATAGACATAGCGCCAAAGGCGGCGGCAGATATAAAACCGCAGCCGGATGTTGTGCCGGCGCAGAAAATTTATGTCATTGATCCGGGGCATGGAGGATATGATTTCGGCATTGCAGGCGCTGATCTTAAAGAAAAGGATATTGTTCTTTCTATTGCGAGGGAGATTGAAAGTTTGCTTATAAAGAAGGGCAAAAAGGTTTTTCTTACGAGGAAGAGTGACCAGTTTATGTCTATCAAAGACAGGGCAGTGTTCACAAACCAGAAATTCGCTGAAATATTTGTAAGCATCCATGTTTCATCAGGAGAGGGCTTTGCTTTATACGTTCCAAAGATCAGCGATGCAGGTTATGACCCTGCCGTGGCTTTGTACTCGTTAAGTTTGAGACAGCAAAAATATTTGCAGAAAAGCAGGGCGCTTGGCGATGGAATAGCAAAGGCAGTAAAAGAGGAATTTAATCTTAATGTCATACGAAGAGAGATGCCCCTGCCGATACTTAATTCTGCGGCCGCGCCTGCTGTCTTAATAGAAATTCCGTCATTTAAGGTTATGAATTATGACCAGAAGACCCGCGCAAGGCTTGCGGAGGCAATCATAAAAGGATTTTCTTATTATGGCCAGTAAAAAATATTTGTGGATACCGGCCTTCCTCCTGCTTTTTGCGGCAGGCATGACAGGAGGCTATTTTTATTTCTCAAAAAAGTTTCCTTCGCAGGCGAGGCCTGAGAAAGTGACAGAAGAAAGATCCATCAGCACAGTGGAAGACATGTTTACTCTCAGGATTTACTATCCTGTGAACGGAAGATTGCAGATGGAGGAGAGGAAGGCGCAGAAAAAGACAATTCAGATGACGGTTGCAGAGGCGGTGATAAGCGAATTTCTTAAAGGCCCTGTTAACGTAAGCGTTTCGGAAATACCCAAAGATACAAAGCTTATAGGTTTATACAGGGGTGATGACGGTATGCTCTATGTGGACCTGTCAGATGAATTCAGGAGAAACTTTGGCGGTGATGCGGCAGCAGAGTTTCTGCTGCTGAGAGGGTTATATGAGAGCCTTATATCTAATGTATATGATATAACTGATGTGAAAATATTGATTGAGGGGAGAGAAATGGAAAGCCTCGGAGGGCATTTATATCTTTCTTATCCGTTAAAGGATATAGTTTCTTCAGACTTGTCTGATTCGCTGAGGCGAACAGGAGACAAGGAGAATAATCTTAGCTCCCGATGAATGAGATAAATAACAACAGTCCTATAGGAGTCTTTGATTCCGGAGTGGGCGGGCTTACTGCCCTCAAGGAAATATTCAGGGTATTGCCGGATGAAAACACAATATACCTCGGAGATACAGCGAGAGTGCCTTACGGTATAAGGTCATCCGAAACCGTGACAAGGTATTCTTTTGAGAATGCGCAGTTTCTCGCGTCAAAGGGCATAAAACTTCTTGTTGTTGCGTGCAATACCGCATCCTCTGTCAGTCTTGAAGCAATAAGGAAAAGCGTGTCTGTTCCGGTTATCGGCGTTATAGAGCCGGGCGCGAGCGAGGCTGTAAAGAGCACGAGGAATAAAAAAATCGGCGTAATAGGAACGGAGGCGACTATCAGAAGCAGCGCATATAAGAAGGCAATAGAAGCGATTGACGGCAGTGTGCAGGTATTCGGATTTTCATGCCCTCTCTTTGTCCCTCTGGTTGAGGAAGGGTGGACAGAAGGAGAAATTGCAATGCTGGTTGCGGAAAAATACTTAAGAGAAGTGAAAGAAAAGGGCGTGGATACGCTTGTTTTGGGATGCACGCATTACCCCCTGCTTAAGAAGGTTATTTCAGAGGTTATAGGCTCTGATATAAGGCTTATTGATTCTGCTGTTGAGACAGCTAAGAGAACAGCCGGGACATTAAAAAAATACGGCATGGAGAGAAAACTGAAGGAAAAACCATTAAGGGAATTTTATGTCACCGATTCTCCTGAGCGGTTTGTAAAAGTAGGAGAAAGATTTCTTCAGCAGAAAATAGAACATATAGAAAAGATAGAAATATAAATTTGGAGGATAGATGAGGATTGACAATAGAGCAAACACAGACTTGAGAAAATTGAAAATCACAAGGGGATTTGTAGGGACAGCGGACGGCTCTGTGCTTATTGAGATGGGAAACACCAGGGTTATCTGCACGGCGTCAATAGAAGAAAAAGTCCCTCAGTTCCTGAAGGATCAGAAAAAAGGATGGGTAACCGCAGAGTATTCAATGCTGCCGAAGTCGTCTCATACCAGGATAGTGCGCGAGTCAAGCACGGGAAGGATTGGAGGAAGGACGCACGAGATACAGAGGCTTATAGGAAGGGCATTAAGGTCAGTTGTGGACCTTGGCATGCTCGGTGAAAGGACGGTATGGATAGACTGCGATGTAATAGAGGCGGACGGCAGTACAAGGACAGTGAGCATAACAGGCGCATTTATCTGTCTTGCGGATGCGCTCAGAAATGCTCTTAAAACCGGGATACTGGAAAGGATGCCGTTAAAAGATTATCTTGCGGCTGTCAGCGTAGGCATTGTGAATGGACAGCCTGTTCTGGACCTGAGTTATGCCGAGGATTCCATGGCAGAGGTTGATATGAATGTCGTTATGACAGGCAGCGGGAATTTTGTTGAGGTGCAGGGCACGGCAGAGGGAATCCCATTTTCAAGAAAGATACATGACAGGCTTATAGACCTGGCCGGAGACGGGATTAAGAAGCTGGTGGAAGTTCAGAAGAGTATTGTGAAAATTGATGACGTGCTGAGCTTTTAGATAATGTGGTAAAATATCGGGAATATATTCAAGGAGGAAGGTTTGAACAAGTATAGAAATGTCTTTGTCTGGATGCTGATGATAGTGATGACAATACTCCTCTTTAATCTCCTGAATGCGCCGAAGAAGGTTGAAGAGGAAATGATATTCTCCGAATTCATAGCAAAGCTTGACGCAGGGAGCGTTGAAGAGGTTGTTATAACGGAAAACTATGTAACAGGACGTTTGAGGGACGGGAAAAAGTTTAAAACATATCTGGCCGTATACCCTGACCTTGTGAAGGATTTGAAGGCAAAAGGAGTGAAGATTACCGCAAAGCCTCCTGACCAGAATCCGTGGTATGTGAATTTCTTCTTTTCGTGGGGGCCTATAATATTTCTTGTGCTCATATGGATATTCTTTATGCGGCAGATGCAGACAGGAGGAAATAAGGCGCTGTCCTTCGGGAAAAGCAAGGCAAAGCTGGTGTCTGATAAGGCTGTAAAGATAACCTTTGCCGATGTGGCGGGGGTAGAAGAAGCAAAAGAAGAGGTTCAGGAGGTAATAGATTTTCTCAAGTCGCCCCAGAAATTTTCAAAACTCGGAGGCAAGATACCCAAGGGCGTGCTCCTTGTAGGCGCTCCGGGCACAGGAAAGACCCTGCTTGCAAAGGCAATTGCAGGAGAAGCCGGAGTTCCGTTCTTTTCAATATCAGGCTCTGACTTTGTCGAGATGTTTGTAGGAGTCGGCGCATCACGAGTGAGGGATTTATTTGAACAGGCAAAGAAAAGCGCGCCGTGCATAATCTTTATTGATGAGATAGACGCTGTCGGCCGCCACAGGGGAGCAGGGATCGGCGGCGGGCATGACGAAAGAGAACAGACATTAAATCAGCTGTTGGTTGAGATGGATGGTTTTGAAGGGAACGCGGGCGTGATAATACTTGCAGCCACTAACAGGCCTGATGTGCTTGATCCGGCGCTTCTAAGGCCGGGCAGATTTGACAGGCAGGTTGTCGTGCCTGTGCCTGATGTTAAGGGAAGGCTCGAGATAATAAAGGTGCATACCAAGAATATACCGTTAGATGAAAACGTTAACCTTGAGGTTATTGCGAGAGGGACGCCCGGATTTACAGGCGCTGACCTTGCGAATCTTGTAAATGAGGCTGCGCTTCTTGCCGCAAGGAAATCAAAGAGCAATGTTGATATGTCTGATTTTGAGTTCGCAAAGGATAAAGTTCTCATGGGTGTTGAGCGGAAGAGCATGATAATAAGCGAGGAAGAAAAGAAGAACACTGCTTATCATGAGGCAGGGCATACGCTTGTGGCAAAGCTTACTCCGGGAACTGACCCTATACATAAGGTGAGCATCATTCCCCGCGGAAGGGCGCTCGGCGTAACACAGCAGCTTCCTATAGACGACAGATACACATATTCAAAGGACTATCTCTTAAAGGCGCTTACAGTTCTTCTTGGCGGAAGGGCGGCTGAAGAGATTGCCTTAAAGCATATGACCACAGGCGCAGGCAATGACCTTGAACGAGCTACCGAGCTTGCAAGGCGGATGGTTACGGAATGGGGCATGAGCGAAAAGCTCGGGCCGTTGACATTCGGCAAGAAAGACGAGCAGATATTCCTCGGAAGAGAGATAGCAAAACATAAAGACTACAGCGAAAAGACTGCTACGGACATTGACGAAGAGGTAAAACGCTTAGTCATTGAAGCGTATGAAAGGGCAAAGGCTATTGTTTCTGAGAATTTTGATTTCCTTGACGCCCTTGCAAAGGCGCTTCTTGAAAAAGAGACATTAGACGCCGTAGAGATAGAGGCGCTCGTAAAAGAATTTGAATCAAAAAAGGCTCTGCAGGTGTGAAGGCGCTGATTGTTTTCTTTAAGCACAGCTTACCATGCAACGCCAAAGCTCATGGATAGCGCGAAACTGCCACGCTATCCATGAGCTTTGTTATCAGTTGTACATGCTCACTAATTCGGTCCATGACTTGCCGAGGAGAGTAACTTGTAGAAGTTTATAAAAAAGCGATTCATAGTTCAGGCTTTAATTTTTCCTCATCGTTGTTATATTCAAGTAGAAAAATTCATTTAGCAATAATCCTCTCGCAACACTATATAGTGGTGGCTGCCCTCCACAGGCACAAAATATAGACACCACTTAATTTTATTAATTTTTTTCTTGACAAGCCCCCCCTTAACCCCTATATTAGTGGTAAAAAGTGGTAGAAGGTGGAGGGAAGATGCCTTCTTTTTCGGGAAAATATTACTATTCGGTAGACTCAAAGGGCAGAATCATCATACCTGCGCCTTTCAGGGAAATTATTTCCGCTAATTACAGCCCGAAACTTTACGTCGTCAATGCTGCTTTTGATAAGTGCCTTCATTTATACCCGCAAGAGGAATGGAACAGGCTTGAAGAAAGGGTGAGGGCCATGCCAAAGATGGATGAGGCAGTAAAGTTTTTCATGAGAAAGGTTATTGCATCCGCTGTTGAGATTGAACTGGATAAGCAGGGGAGAGTGCTTATTCCTGTTGCTCACAGAGAGGACTCAGGCATAAACGGAGAGATAGTTGTTGTCGGACAAATAGACAAGATAGAACTCTGGGACAGGAAAGAATGGGATGCAATGGTGGACCCTGCGAAGATAGACAAAAAGGCTGTTGAACAAAGACTTGTAAGCTACGGGCTTTAGAGGCGGTGAGTGTGAAGGTTATTCATCTCCCTGTGATGTTAAGGGAGGTGGTTATGTTGCTGAAACCAGTATCAGGGGGAGTATATGTTGATGCAACAGCCGGGCTTGGCGGTCACGCAGAAGAAATACTCAGGCATATCGGCAATGGAAGGCTTCTCGGCATTGACAGGGATGAAGAGGCTCTGGATATGGCAATGAAAAGAATTCCCGATAGCAGGCTTACCTTGAAGAAGGGGAAATTTTCTGATATCAGCAGGCTAACTGCGGAAGCAGGCATTTCAGAAGTGGACGGGATTTTATTGGACCTCGGCACATCCATGTTTCATCTCAAGACCGCTGAAAGAGGTTTCAGTTTTTTTTCAGAAGAGCCTTTGGATATGAGGATGGACAGGGAACAGGAAATTACAGCAGCGTACATTGTCAATAAATATCCTGAAAAAGAGATAAGCAGAATTTTGTGGGAGTACGGCGAAGAAAAACTCTCACGGAAAATAGCAAGGTCAGTTATTGATTACAGGGCCGAAAAGAAAATAGATACCTGCGCTGAACTGTCAGATATTGTTTACAGGGTTTACAGGAAAAGGGGGAAGCATCATCCTGCAACAAAGACCTTTCAGGCGTTGAGGATTGCTGTGAATGATGAACTCAATGAACTCAGAAAAGGGCTTAATGAGGCGGCAGGCATTCTTAAGAGCGGAGGCAGGCTGTGTGTTATTTCATATCATTCGCTTGAGGACAGGATAGTAAAGAACTTTATAAGGGATGGACATAAACAGGGTGGATTAAGGATGTTAACCAAAAAACCCATGGCCCCTTCAGACGAAGAAGTAAGATTCAATCCGTCAGCGAGGAGCGCAAAATTAAGAGGAGCGGAAAAAATATGAGTCATGTGAACCGAAGCGGTATTTTTTCTTTCTTCCTGGTCCCTCTGTCTGTAGCGCTTATTTTGTTCGGCATCTTCTCAATTGTATGGCTGAGGTCCAGTGTAAGGACCGCAGAATACGGTATTGCCGCGCTGGACCACAGGAGGATGGAAATCCTCAGGGACAGAAAGACTCTGATGGCAGAAAAGGCAGGCCTTCTGTCAATACAGAGCGTTAAAAGCAAGGGCAGCCCCGAGCGGCTCGGGGCTTTGGTTTTCCCTGACAGGATAAAAGTAGTCTATGTGAAAAAGGATGGGAAGAACACCCCGTTCAAGGCATCTTTAGAGGGGAGGCAGTTGTCAGGGCCTTAGCCTGTAATTAAGAAGGGATGAATGAGGAAAAGAGCGATAATTCTTAATACCGCAATAATCTTTGGTTTTGTTGCGGTATTTTTGCGTCTTGTGGATTTGATGGTACTTAACCACGGCAGGTTTTCCGAGAGGGCCAGGATACAACAAATCAAACAAGAGGATATACAGGTAAGGCGCGGATTGATATTTGACAGAAGGGGAAGGGAGCTTGGGGTGAATCTTGAGGTGGAGTCATTGTTTTGCGACCCTGCAGCAATGGTCTCTCCGCAGACTGCGGCTTATGACATTTCAGGAGTTATAGGGAAAAAGCCCGAGGCAATGCTTGCAAAGTTTTCTTCCAAGGGTAGGTTTGTCTGGGTGGAAAGAAAGCTTAATACTGAAACAGCGGAAAAAATAAAAAAAATGGATATAAAAGGGCTTGGTTTTATGCCCGATGCAAAGAGATTTTATCCGAAAGGCAAGCTTGCTTCTCACGTTATCGGCGCTGTTGGCATTGATAATCAGGCGCTTGAAGGCGTTGAACTAAAATACAATAAATTTTTAAGAACACCCGGAGGAAAGATCCTTGTTATGAGGGATGCAAGAGGCAGGACGCTTTCTGCAGGCGTGGATATAGAGTCAAAAGGCAACAATGTGTTTTTGACAATAGATGAAGGGCTTCAGTATATAGCTGAAAAAGAGCTTGATAATGCAATGGCGCAATGGCGGGCGTCTGCCGCAACCATAATAATGATGGATCCATTCACAGGCGAGCTATTGGCATTTGCAAACAGGCCTGCCTATGATCCAAATTCCGCAGCATATGCAAAGGACTTTGAAAAAAGAAACAGGGCCATAACAGACATTTATGAGCCGGGCTCTACCTTCAAGATAATTGTCGGCGCCGCAGCTATTGAAGAGGGGATTGTAAAATTAGACACAAAATTTGACTGTAGTAAGGGCGCTGTTTCAATTGGCGGATCTGTCATTCATGACGCGCATAAACACGGCGTGCTCACATTCAAAGAGGTGATACAGAAGTCTTCAAATGTCGGCAGCACAATGATAGGCATGCAGCTTGGAAAGGAAAATGTATATAAGTATGCAAAGCTCTTTGGTTTTGGAGAAAAAACAGGCATAGACCTGCCTGGCGAAGTATCAGGCTGGATAAGGCTGCCTGAAAAGTGGTCGGCCGGGTCTATAGGAGCAATATCAATAGGTCAGGAGGTTGCAGTTACGCCGCTTCAGATTCTGAGGGCTTACTCAGCGATAGCAAACGGAGGCGTTCTTGTTACACCTCATGTAGTGTCGGAAATAAGGTCTCCGGATGAGGTCCCTGTGTATTCATTCAACTCCAAGGGAAACAAGAGGGCTATCTCAAAAAAGACAGCAGAAATATTTAAGGATATATTAAAGACAGTCGCAGAGGAAGGCGGGACAGGCAAAAGCGCCTCTGTTGAGGGCAATCACGTTGCAGGCAAAACAGGGACAGCGCAGATTATAGACCCCAGGACAAAGAGATATTCAAAGGAAAAATATGTTGGTTCATTTGTCGGGTTCGTTCCTGCAGACAATCCCATGATAGCAATGATTGTTGTTATTTATGAGCCGAAGGGGCAGATTTACGGAGGGGTTATTGCCGCTCCTGTTTTTAAAGAGATTGCAAAACAATCGCTTTCGTATCTTAATGTGCCGAGGGAAGATGTCGGAGAAAAGAATATTTTGGTGGTTGAGAGGAGATGAGTTGGAGAGGCAGGATTCCAGTTCTGTCATTGCGATGAGCGAAGCGAAGAAGCAATCCTTGTTCCCTATAGAGATTGCCGCGCCTTCGGCTCGCAATGACAAATTAAGCCGTTACAACATTTATGAAAGCTGGGATAGATGAACTTGAAGGCGCTTATAAAAGATATGGAGATAAAAGAGATGACAGGCAGCACGGATATTGAGATAACGGGAATCGCCTATGACTCAAGAAAGGTCAAGGCAGGCGATGTCTTTGTTGCCGCAAAGGGCGAAAAGTGTGACGGCCATGATTTTATCAGTGATGCGGTTAAGAAAGGCGCAGTTGCAGTAGTGCATGAAGAACATGAGAATAAGCTTTTAGCTGACAGCTATCAGCTTACAGCTATCAAAGTCAGTGACAGCAGGAAGTCTCTCGCGTATCTTTCCAATAATTTTTATGAGAGGCCGTCCGATAAGTTGACTGTCATTGGCGTAACTGGAACTAATGGAAAGACAACGGCAACGTATCTTATAAAGTCCATTCTTGAGGTATGGGGAAAAGATGCCGGGCTGATAGGCACTATAAATTATCTCGTGAAAGACAGGCATTATGACGCCCCTCATACCACGCCTGAGGCGCTTGAGTTTCAGGCTGTATTGAACGAGATGGTTTCAGCGGGGTGCAGCCATGTAGTGACAGAAGTATCATCCCATGCGCTTGCTCAGAAGCGGGTGGACTATACGGGTTTCAGTGTTGCAGTTTTCACAAATCTTACAAGAGACCATCTGGATTTTCATATAACGATGGAGGAATATTTCAGGGCAAAGGAAAGACTGTTTAAAGAACTTCTTTTGAAAGACGGGACGTCTGTAATAAATTTTGACGATATATGGGGAAGAAGATTAATCTCTGAACTCCGAACTCCGAACTCCGGACTTAAAGATGTGCTGACATACGGCATTGAAGCAGGAGCGGATATTGTTGCAGAGAATATTAAAAACTCATTTGACGGACTTATGTTTGATATTAATTTCAACGGCAGGACATACAATGTTCAGTCTCCGCTTATAGGTATTTACAATGTCTACAACATACTCTCTGCCATAGGCGCTGCCGTGAGCCTGAATGTGCCGTGGGATATGATAATAAGCGGAATAAAGAATATGGATTCTGTAAAGGGAAGATTTCAAAAGGTTGACTTCGGACAGAATTTTCTCTGCATAGTTGACTATGCTCACACAGAAGATGCGCTTGAAAGGCTGATATGCGCTGCCAGAGAACTGATAAAACAGTCGGGAGTCGGGAGTCGGGAGTTTTCAAACTCCGAACTCCGAACTCCGAACAGTCCACGTATTATTACTGTCTTTGGCTGCGGCGGCGACAGGGACAGGGGAAAGAGGCCGCGAATGGCAGCGATAGCAACAAAACTGAGCGATTATGTTGTGATAACCTCTGATAATCCACGCAGCGAAGAACCTATGGAGATAATAAAAGAGATAGAGAAGGGCGCATTGAGGATGAATTATACAATTGAACCCGACAGGGAGAAGGCTATTCAAAAGGCGGTGGAGGCTGCAGAAGAAGGCGATATACTCCTGATTGCAGGAAAGGGCCACGAGGATTATCAGGAGATAAAAGGCTTAAGGCATAAATTCAGCGACATGGAGATAGCGGAGAAAGCGATAAGGAGATTATGGCGATTTTGACAGTTGAAGATGTTATCAATGCAACAGGCGGCCGCATTGTCTATAAAAACAGCAACTTCCATCCGTTTACGGGCGTATCCATAGATTCACGGACAATAGGAGACGGAGAGATATTTGTTGCATTGCGCGGCGTAAGATTTGACGGGCATGATTTTATTTATAAGGCGCTTGAAAGAGGAAGCGGAGCGCTGGTGAATTTCCCTCCGGCAGAGCACCTGAAAGGCAAGACGATAATATATGTGAAAAACACTCTCAGAGCGCTGCAGGATATCGCCCGTTATGTTCGCATGAGAAGCAATATTCCCGTTATAGGCATAACGGGGACAAACGGAAAGACAACGACAAAAGAATTGACAGCATCAATCCTGAGCACAAAATACAGGGTTCATAAGAATACAGGCAATCTCAATAATCAGATTGGCCTTCCCCTGAGTCTTATAAAGCTTCGTCCTGATGATGAATTTAGCGTTCTTGAGATGGGTGCGAGCTCTCCAGGAGACATAAGAGAATTGTGCGGGATTGCAGCTCCTGATTGCGGTGTTGTGACAAACATAGGATCTGGACATCTTGAGGGTTTTGGGAGTCTTGAAGCAGTCAGAAATACAAAGCTTGAACTCCTTGATACTGTGAAAAAAGTTGTAGTAAGAGCTGATGACACATTCCTTATGCATGGGGTTTCAGGATATCAGGGCGAAGTTATTACATTCGGCATGGAGAATAAGGCTGATGTATTTGCAAAAGATATCAGAATGAAGGATAGAGGCTCTGATTTTCTGCTCTGTTTTGGTGAAAGTAACTGCATAGAGATAAAATTGAATATACCCGGAGCTTTTAATATCTATAATGCGCTTGCCGCTTCGGCTGTAGGACAGGTCTTCAATATTGATCCTCGCGATATTAAAACCGGGCTCGAATCTTTTAAAGGCGTTCCTATGAGGCTTGAGATTAAGGAATTATTCGGAGCAACAGTTATAAGCGATGTATATAATGCTAACCCGGCATCAATGGAAGAGGCAATAAAAGAACTTGTCCGCCTCAGGCAGATGAAGAAAGGAAGGGCTATCGCTGTTCTCGGGGATATGCTTGAACTTGGAGCGTATGCAGAGGAGGCGCACAGAAAAATCGGAGAGTGGATGTCAGCGCTTCCGATAGACATATTTATAGGGGTCGGGCCTTTGATGGCTATAACACATTCAGAGTTTGTCAAAACAGGAAGGCAGTCCTTCAGTGTCTCTACTTCGGAAGAAGCAGGAAGGATACTGACGGGGCTCTGCAGGGAAGGCGACACAATCGTTGTGAAGGGTTCAAGGGGAATGGGGATGGAAAAAGTTTTGGAAATAAACCCCGTTAGAGATGTATCTCTAAACGGGGTAAATAAAGAGGCAGAGAATGCTTTATAATTTTCTTTACAGTCTGAACACATGGTTTTCACCGCTGAATGTTTTCAGATATATAACATTCAGGAGCGCGCTTGCAGTTCTTACGGCAATGCTTATTACATTTATCCTCGGGCCGAAGGTTATAAAAAGGCTCGGCAGGTTCAGTGTAACGCAACAGGTGAGAGATGACGGTCCTCAGACGCATCTTGGCAAGACAGGGACCCCCACGATGGGCGGAGTCCTCATAATAATCTCTATACTTGTCACCGTTCTCCTGTGGGGCGACCTTACCAATAAATATATACTGACAATGATTTTTTCTCTTGTGGGTTTCGGAACGATAGGCTTTATCGATGATTATCTTAAGGTTGTAAAGAGAAATCCTAAAGGGCTGCGCGGCTGTTATAAATTCGGGGCGCAGGCGCTTCTTGCCTTAGCGATAAGCATGTTTATTTACATGAACCCTAAAGACCCTTACAATGATGTTCTGAGCATTCCGTTTTTTAAAAAATGGCTTTTTGATCTCGGATGGTTCTATGTGCCGTTTTCTATTATTGTTATCGTAGGGTCCTCCAATGCAGTCAATCTCACGGACGGCATAGATGGCCTTGCTGTGGGCCTTGTCGGGATTTCGGTGCTTGCCACAGGGATACTTGTTTATATATCCGGCAATTTCAAATTTTCACAATACCTGCAGGTTCTTTATATCCCGGGCACAGGAGAGCTGACTGTATTTTGCGGCGCTATTCTTGGAGCATCTCTCGGTTTCCTCTGGTATAACTCATATCCGGCGGATGTGTTTATGGGAGATGTCGGCTCTCTGTCTCTCGGCGGCGTGCTCGGAACGCTTGCTGTAATAACAAAACAGGAGATAGTGCTTGCGGTTGTGGGAGGAATTTTTGTCATAGAGACGCTCTCGGTTGTGTTTCAGGTCGCAGCGTTCAAGTTAACAGGAAAGAGGATGTTCAGGATGGCTCCAATACACCATCATTTTGAACTCAAGGGATGGCCTGAACCGAAAGTTATAGTCAGATTCTGGATAGTCGGAATAATGCTGGCTCTTCTGAGCCTTGCAACATTAAAGCTGAGGTGATTATGAAAACAAAGTTAAGAGTTAAGAGTTTAGAGTTAAAAGTTAAGAAAAGAATTTTTTTCATTTTATTTTTTTCACTTTTCACTTTTCACTTTCAACTTTCAACTTGCCTTGCTGATGAGATTTCCTCAAAGGCAGCATTTGTTATGGAGGCTTCAACAGGCAGGGTCCTGTTTGCAAAAAATCCAAATCTGAAACTGCCTCCTGCAAGCACAACTAAACTTGTGACTGCCATGGTTGTTCTTGACAGGGCTAAGATGAGCGATACAGTGACAATCAGCGAGGCAGCGGCGAATGTGCCTTCGCTCAAGGAGACTAAACTGAGGGCAGGAGAGACTTTGACTGTAGAGACTCTTCTTTACGCAGCGCTTATAAGGTCGGCAAATGACGCCGCCTTTGCGCTTGCAGAGGTTGTTGCCGGCTCGGAGAAAAAATTCGTGCAGCTTATGAACAGAAAGGCTATTGCAATCGGAGCATCCAATACAAAGTTTATAAATACTACAGGACTTCCCGGGAAAGGCCAGCATACAACAGCATATGACCTCTCAAAGATAATGAGACATGCCCTTAAATATCCTGTGATAAAAGAGATTATAGGCAAGAAAGAGGCAGAGATATCCACGAAACAGGGCAGGACTATAGCCCTTGAAAATACGAACAAACTTCTATGGTCTGATAACGGAGCAGTCGGCGGCAAAACAGGATATACGAAAGCGGCAAGGCATTGTTTTGTGTACGCCGGTGAAAAAGAAGGCGAGCTGGTGATAGTCGCTCTTCTTGGAGCGCAGAGCAGGGAGCTTTTATGGAATGAGGCAGAGAAGCTCGAAACAAAAGGTTTTGCCGTTATTGCAAGCAATGAGCAGCCGGTTGTTTATTTCACAAAGGCGGATTATAAGAAGACTGCAAAAATAAAGTCGTATCAGAAAACTGATAAAGAAAGGTCTGCCAAAGTTACATCAAAAAAGAAGCTGAATAAGGCAAAGACCACTAAAAAGGACAATGATAGTCCTGCAAAGGAGAGCAAAAAAGCAAAGGATCAAGGTATTGCTAAAAACGTGGCATATGGAAATAAAGGATAAGAATATACTTGTTTTCGGCCTTGCAGAGAGCGGTGTTGGCGCTTCAAATCTGCTTGCACGTTTTGGCGCAAAGGTAACGGTTACTGACAGTAAACCAAAGGAAGCGTTAATAAAATATGTTGAAAGGCTTCTGCCTGCGGTAAGGCTCAGTCTTGGCGGGCATCCTGATGGGATACTGCGAGGCGTGGATATGATAGTGCTAAGCCCCGGTGTGCCGCCTGACATCCAGCCGTTGAAGAAGGCAAAGGAGATGGGGATAAGGATTATCGGCGAACTTGAACTTGCGTATCAAGTGATAAATTCAAAGTTCAAAATTCAAAGTTCAAAATTTCTGGCAATAACAGGGACTAATGGGAAATCAACCACTACAACATTATTAAACGAGATGTTAAATAAAGGAGGCTTCAGGACAATTCTGGGAGGGAATATAGGGAATGCCCTGACAGAAGAGATATTTGGATTAGTCAGAAGTCAGAAAACCGATGATGATTTTCTGATAACTCTTAACTCTCAACTCTCAACTCTTAACTACGTGGTCGTTGAGGTGTCAAGTTTTCAGCTGGAGGCAATAGAGATGTTCAGGCCTGCCGGAGCAGCTATCCTCAATATCACGCCTGACCATATGGACAGATACCATTCAATGGAAAAATACAAAGACGCAAAGGCGCAGATATTCGCAAACCAGAGGGAAGGAGATTTCCTGGTCCTTAATGCGGATGACATAGAAACGATGAGATTATACGATTCAAGATTCAAGATTCAAGATTCAAGATTACCTGATGTATATTTCTTCAGCCGTAAGAAAGCGGTAGAAGGGGTCTACTTTAAAGACGGAGTTATTTATTCTAACTTCAACTCTTCACTCTTAACTCTTAACTCTCAACTTATTCGTGCTGATGAGATAAACATTAAAGGTGTTCACAACATGGAGAATGCCATGGCTGCTTCGGCCATGGCTCTCCTTGCAGGATGTCCGGCAGAGGCAGTTGTAAGCGCCTTAAAAGATTTTGAGGGGCTTGAACACCGTCTTGAACTTGTCAGGGAATTTGAAGGCGTGGATTACATCAATGACTCAAAAGGCACGAATGTGGATGCGGTGGTAAAGTCGCTTGAGAGTTTTTCAAGGCCTGTAATCCTGATTGCAGGCGGAAGAGACAAAGACGGAGATTTTTCTCTTCTGAGTTCTCTCATAAAAAGCAGAGTAAAAAAACTCGTTCTCATCGGAGAGGCAAGGGAAAAAATAAAAGAATTTCTCGGCGGACTGACAGAGACCATATTTGCGGATAATCTGGAAGAAGCTGTGATGCTAGCCAGAAAATCAGCGTCAAAAGGCGATGTTGTGCTCCTCTCTCCCGCATGCGCAAGTTTTGATATGTTCAGGGATTACAAAGACAGGGGAAAGCAGTTTAAAAAGATTGTGAAGGGTTTATCCTGAGATGAATAAAACGTATGACAGATGGTTTTTGTTAATCACGTTTTTCCTGCTGGGCCTGGGGGCGCTCATGATATACAGTTCAACGGCAGTTGTATCCCCGGCCATGTCAAAAAAAGATGTGACGCAGTTTTTTTATTTTAAGAGGCATCTGTTTACGATGCTGCTCGGATTTGCGGCAATGTTTTCCGCTTACAGATTGAGGACTGAGACTCTGAATAAGACAGCAGTGCCTTTGCTTATATTTTCCTTTCTGCTTCTTGTTCTTGTCTTTGTGCCGGGAATGGGAATATCGGCAGGCGGAGCAAAAAGATGGTTAAGACTCTGGCCGTCAACCTTTCAGCCTTCCGAGCTGGTCAAACTTTCAATGGTTATATTCCTTGCTAAATATATGTCGGCATATAATTACAGGACAGACAGCTTTGTCTCTTTTGCAAAACCTATTGCAGTTATGGCAGTGTTTCAGGCCATATTTCTCAAACAGCCTGACTTTGGCGCTGCTATAAGCCTCGGTATTATTACACTTGCCATGTTGTTCTTTTCAGGCATAAGGATGAGATATCTGCTGTCCCTAACAGTGTTCGCAATTCCTGTAATAGTAAAGCTTGTGCAAGAACCGTACAGATGGAAGCGTGTTACATCTTTCCTTAATCCATGGGAGGACCCTCAGGGAAGCGGCTTTCAACTTATACAATCGTTTATTGCCCTCGGCAGCGGAGGCATTAAAGGAGTCGGTCTTGGTGAAAGCAAACAAAAACTGTTATTCCTGCCTGAAACCCATACTGATTTTATTTTTTCGCTTGTCGGCGAGGAACTCGGACTGATAGGCGCGGGTGTAATTATTTTGCTGTTCGTGATGTTGTTTGTGAGGGGGATAGCCGTGACTAACAAGGCTAAGGACAGCTTTGTATATTATCTGTCTTTTGGCCTTTCAATAATGATTGCGCTTCAGGCGCTGATAAATTTCTCTGTTGTAACAGGGATGATTCCTACAAAGGGGCTTCCTTTGCCGTTTATAAGTTATGGGGGGTCAGCTCTGCTCGTGAATATGGCGGCAGTAGGCATTCTTCTTAATCTTTCAAAAGGGGAAGACAGCAGAAGAGTCGTTGACAGGACAAAAGAACTGGTAATGAGAAAAAAGGCGTTAAGGGCGGTATATGGGAACAAACAATTTTAAGTTGAAAGTTGAAAGTTTAAAGTTGAAAGTTCTGAAAACTTTTCACTTTTCACTCTTCACTTTTCACTTGCCGCTATGAGGGTGATTATCGCAGGAGGAGGCACCGGAGGGCACATTTTCCCGGGCATAGCCATAGCAGAGGAATTAAAAAGAAGAGAGGATAAGACAGAAGTGATATTCGTAGGCACGGAACACGGAATTGAGGCGAGGATTATTCCGCGTGAAGGGTATCCGATAAAATTTCTGAAGGCAGAAGGCTTTGTCGGCGTATCTCTGCTGAGGAAGATTAGAGCTTTATGGAAGATGCTGTTTTCAATTGTTGACTCTTACGGAATTCTTAAGGCGGTATCTCCTGATATCGTGATAGGCGTGGGAGGCTATGCGTCTGTAGGCCCAATGCTTGCGGCATCCATGATGTCAATACCCGCAATGATAGTAGAACAGAATTCTGTGCCCGGACTTGCGAATAAGATACTTGGGAAGTTTGTCGGCGCCATAGGGGTAACGTATCAGGAAAGCCTAGCGTTTTTCCCGAGGGCCAAGACATTTTTTACAGGGAACCCTATCAGGATGCGCATTCTGACAGGAAGCAGGGACGCAGCCTATGACATCTTTTCACTTGATAGAAATAAGTTTACGCTATTCGTCTTTGGCGGCAGTTCCGGCGCAAGGAACATAAACCGCGCAGTGGTGGATTCCTTTAATCATATGTTGGATCTCAAGGAGAAGATACAGTTTCTGCACCAGACAGGCGACCACGGCTACGAGCACGTCAGGGAGTCTTACCGGAAGTGGGGTTTCATGGGTACGGTGACGCCGTTTATATATCAGATGGCAGAGGCGTACGCAGTTGCAGACCTCGTAATATCAAGAGCAGGCGCAACAACCCTTGCTGAACTCACCGCTATCGGCAAGTCTGCAATCTTAATTCCGTATCCCTATGCAGCAGGACATCATCAGGAGCTTAATGCAGGCAAGCTGCTTGAGATGAAGGCCGCAAGGATGATACTGGACCATAAAGTAACAGGAGAAATCCTTGCAAAACATATCAGAGAGCTTTACGAGAATAAATATCTGAGGCATGAGATGGAAAAGCAAAGCCGATCCGTTGGCAGACCGGATGCTGCTCAGAGAGTAGTTGATATTGCGATAAGCCTTGCGAAGGAAAATAAAAATGCAAAAAGAAAAATTCAAAAATAAGGAATTCGTTAATTGCACACTTTTAATTTTTAATTTTTAATTTAGAAGGAGCGGGCGTGTTTGAGCAATACAGGATAATCCACTTTGTCGGCATCGGAGGAATAGGGATGAGCGGGATAGCAGAGGTTCTTCATAACCTCGGCTACGAAGTTACAGGCTCGGATGTTAAGGAGTCTGATACGACAAACAGGCTGAACAGCCTCGGCATAAAGGTAGATATCGGACACAGAGCGGAAAATGTTGATGATGCCCATGTTGTGGTTATATCCTCTGCTGTTTCTAAGGACAATGCCGAGGTGATGGAGGCAAAAAGAAAGTCAATCCCTGTAATCCCGAGAGCTGAGATGCTCGCTGAACTTGCAAGGATGAAATACGGGATACTGGTAGCAGGCGCGCATGGCAAGACAACAACGACTTCGTTAATCGCAACAGTGATTGCAAGCAGCGGCCTTGACCCTACAGTTGTTATAGGAGGAAAGCTCAGGTCTACAGGAAGCAATGCAAGATTGGGGCAGGGAGATTTCCTTGTGGCAGAGGCTGACGAGAGCGACGGTTCATTCCTCAGGCTTTCTCCGACCATCGCAGTTGTGACGAATATAGACAGGGAACACATGGATTTCTTTAAGACAATGGATTCATTGAGAGATGCTTTTCTGTCTTTCATAAATAAAGTCCCGTTTTATGGAGTGTCGATAGTATGCATTGAAAATGAGGAGCTTTGTAAACTGCTGCCTTATGTGCACAGGCGATATATCACATACGGACTCTCGCCTGACTCTGATGTGTATGCTGCTGATATAAAGAAAGGGTTTATGACAGTGAGTTTTGACGTCGTGTATAAAGGGGAAAATCTCGGCAATTTCAGCCTGCCTGTGCCCGGCGTGCATAACATCCTCAACAGTCTCGCAGCAATAGTAACTGCAAGGGAATTGAAGATAGAGACAGGCGTAATAAAAGAGGCTCTGAAAAAATTCAGCGGGATACAGAGGAGATTTGAATTAAAAGGAGAGGAAAAAGGGATAAAAGTTTTTGACGACTATGGACATCATCCTACCGAAATAAAAGCGACTCTGAATGCGGCAAAAGATGGCCTTCTGGCCCGGCAGGGCGCAGGGAGATTATTTGTTATATTCCAGCCTCACAGATATACGAGGACCAAAGACCTTATGGATGAGTTTACATCCTGTTTTTCTGAAGCTGACATTCTTTGCTTGATGGACATATATTCTGCGGGTGAAAAACCGATAAATGGCATTGATTCCAATGCGCTGCTTGACCGCATCAAAAAAACAGGGCATAAGGATGCCGCTTATTTTCACGACAGAGAGAAACTCATGGATAATCTTCTTATGAGATTGAAAAACGGAGACGTGGTTTTCACTCTCGGCGCAGGAGATGTCTGGAAACTCGGCGAGGAGATATTGGAAGAATTAAGAATTAAGAGTTAAGAGTGAAATGAGAAACATTATCGATAAACAGTTATGGCAAGAAATAATCTCTCCGGACAGCTTTTCTGGCGAGGTGAAGTTCAAGGAGCCTATGAAGGCGCATACATATCTTCAAATAGGCGGCCCGGCAGATGTCTTTGCATGCCCGCGTGACACAGTGTCTCTGGAAAACACTCTTGCGGCGCTGAATGAAGAACGCATCCCTTTTGTAACAGTTGGCGGAGGCACTAATATCCTTGTGAAAGACGAAGGGATATATGGAGCGGTTATTTCATTAAAGAATTTCAGGCGCAGTGACATTGCAAAGGAAGAGAAGGATATGGTCATGTTTTTTGCCGAGTCAGGAACC
Source organism: Nitrospirota bacterium (assembly GCA_016195565.1). Classification (NCBI taxonomy): domain Bacteria; kingdom Pseudomonadati; phylum Nitrospirota; species Nitrospirota bacterium. Next base: position 20,251 of record JACPZK010000017.1, read on the forward strand.
CCGCTTCAGAAGCTTGTGAGTTTTTCAAAAGAGCAAGGATACTCCGGCATTGAAGGCCTTGCCGGCATACCCGGTTTTGTCGGAGGTGCAATCGCAGGGAATGCGGGGGCCTTCGGCTATTCAATAAAAAATGCGCTTGTCTCTGTGAGGATGATGAACCCTGATAAGGGGATATACGAGATGAGCGCCTCTGAACTCGGGCTTGAATACAGGGCGTCAAAGATACCTGAAGATACTGTTATCCTGAGCGCAAACATGAGGCTGAAAAAGGACGTTAAAGAAGACGTAGCAAAAAGGATAGATTCTTTCCTTAAGCAGAAACGCGAAACACAGCCGCTGTCAGAAATGTCGGCAGGGTGCGTATTCAGGAATCCTGAAGGCGCATCCGCAGGAAGGCTGATAGATGAAGCAGGCTGCAAGGGCATGCGAGTCGGAAATGTGGAAGTAAGCAGAATGCACGCAAATTTTTTTATCAATAAAGGCGATGCGAAGGCATCGGATTTTTTGAAGCTTATGGATGAGGTAAAAAAAAAGGTTATGAAAGTTTTCGGCACGGAGCTTGAGCCGGAGATAAGGATAGTGGGGAAGGAATGATATACCCGAAAAATAGACATAGAAAATTGTCATTGCGAGTGAAACGAAGCAATCTCGCCTTTTGCGATGAGATTGCCACGAACCCTTCGAGTTCTCGCAATGACAGGTAATTCAAGCGTTTATAGTTCTATGTCTATTTTTTGGTCACTTGAATACTTATGCTGACTGATAGAAAGATAGGCGTTTTAATGGGCGGCATATCCAGAGAGAGAGAGGTTTCGCTGAGAAGCGGGAGTGCGGTTTTCAATGCCCTGAAAAAACTCGGGTATACCGCTGTTGCGATAGATGCGGCGTCAAACATATGCGAGGTGTTGAAAAAGGAGAAGATTGATATAGCATTTCTTGTTCTTCACGGAGGCTGGGGAGAAGACGGCTCTATACAGGGGCTTCTTGAAGTTATGGGAATTCCTTACACAGGGTCTGATGTCCTTTCTTCGGCGATTGCAATGAACAAGGCGGCGTCAAAGAAGATATTCTTTTATCACAGAATTCCAGCGCCGCCATTCATAGTTCTTGATAAGAAGGCTGTCAGCTGTCAGCTATCAGCTATCAGCTTTGAAATGCCGTGGGTTGTCAAACCTGTATGTGAAGGGTCAAGCGTTGGGGTGAGCATAGCAAGAGATAAAGGACAGATTGAAAGCGCGCTCAAGACCGGGTTCTCATACGGCAGCGAGATAATCATAGAAAAATATATAGAGGGCAAGGAAGTCCATGTAGGGATTCTTAATGACAGGGCGCTCGGAGGTGTTGAGGTAAAGACATCACTTGAATTTTACAGCTACGAGGCAAAATACACAGCAGGTTTAACTGAATATATACTCCCTCCTAAAATAGATGAAGCACTGTATATGAAGGCAAAAGATATTGCCCTTTCAGCGAACAGAGCGCTCGGTTGTTCAGGAGCGACAAGGGTTGATTTGAGGATTGATAATGACGGCAATCCCTATGTGCTTGAAGTTAACACAATACCGGGCATGACAGAAACAAGCCTCTTGCCGAAGATTGCAAAGGAGGCGGGGTTTGATTTCCCTGCGCTTGTGGAGGAGATTCTTAAAGACGCAATTGAAAGAGAGCAGAGAAGGCATTATGAGGAATAACAGAAGGATAAATAAGCAAACAGCAGCGCCCAGGATTAAAAAACGGCGCTGTCTGCTTAAATTGTTTGCGCTGTTTTTGCTTATAACAGGCGCATACTGGGGCGCTAAGTATGCCATTGATACTGCACGCAAGACGCTGTTCCCTGTAAAAGAAATCGTGTTTTCAGGCAACAAACATATCTCCGAGAGCGAGCTAAAGGCGATTATGGGAATTAACGGAAATGAGAGCCTTTTTGGATTATCATCAAAAGAACTTGAGGCAAGGCTTTTGAAATCTCCATGGATAAAGGCAGTCAGCTTCAGAAAGGATTTTCCGCACAGATTTACGGTCAGGATTGAGGAGTCAACGCCCTATGCGCTTCTTGAGAGGAACGGCCGCACATTCTTTATTGATGATAAGGGAAATAGGCTTGAAGAGTTAAAGGGAGAAGCCATACCGTTTTTGCCGGTAATTTCAGGGGACCCGTTCAAAAACAGCAGTGTATTTTCTGAGGTATTGAATCTTGTAAGGACCATGAAGGATAAAGGTTTCATCGCTGTGAAGGATCGCATAGAGATCATAATACCGCGTGGAGCAGGGCCAGAGGATATTTCCATGCAGGTTGACGGCATGCTCGTAAAAGTCGGGCATGGAGAATATGAGGAGAAACTTCAGAGGCTGCTTGAGCTTGAAGATGAGATAATGCGAAGGGGAATTCCTGTTGATTATATTGATCTCAGATTCGCAAACAAGGTCATAGTTAAACCGATAAACGAGGTCATAAGATGAGGATAAGAGATCCGCTTGGACGAAAAGGAAATATTGTTGTCGGGCTTGATGTCGGCACAACAAAAATATGCGCCATTGTAGGCGAGGTTAGAGGCGGCAAGACTGATATTATAGCCATAGGTTCGGCGCCGTCAACTGGTTTGAGAAAAGGCGTTGTGATAAATATCGAGTCAACTGTTGATGCAATAAAGAAAGCGGTAAAAAATGCCGAGGCAATGGCAGGCATTGAAATAAAGTCTGTTTATGTCGGGATTGCCGGAGGGCATATAAAGGGTTTTGAGAGTTACGGGGCAGTTGGCATAAAAGGGAAAGAAGTAAAGCCTCAGGATGTTGAGCGCGCCATAGATTCTGCAAGCGTGGTATATGTTCCGCTTGACAGAGAGGTTCTTCATATAATCCCTACTGAATTTATACTTGACGGACAGGATGGGATAAAAGACCCGGTTGGCATGGCAGGGGTCAGGCTTGAGGTAAAGGTTCATATAGTTACAGGCGCGGTGTCGTCTGTGCAGAATCTTCTTAAGTGCTGTGAGAGGGCAGGCCTTGATGTCATTGATATTGTGCTTGAGCCCATTGCCTCTGCAGCGGCAGTGCTTACGGAAGACGAGAAAGACCTCGGCGCCGCGCTCGTTGATATAGGCGGAGGAACAACAGACATCGCGATATATAAAGATGGAAGCCTCAGGCACACAGCGGTTCTTGCGCTTGGCGGCAATCATTTTACGAATGATATAGGCATTGGATTGAGAATCCCTGTACAGGAGGCAGAGAGGATAAAGAAAAAATACGGCTGTGCAGTTACAACTATGGTTGACGAGGCAGAAGAGATGGATGTTGCAGGCGCAGACAAACAGGTAAGGAAAATACCGAGGCGGTATATCGCAGAGATTATCCAGCCGAGGTGTGAGGAACTTACAGAACTGATAAGGCGTGAAATAGAAAACAGTTCCGGACTTGAGCCCGGATTGTCCGGGGTTATTTTGACAGGCGGAGCATCCCTGCTTGCAGGGCTTGACAGGTTAATGGAGGCAAATCTGGGACTTTCGGTGAGAATCGGAATGCCTGATGGAATAGAGTCAAACCATATTTCACATTTACCTGATTTGCAGGGCGATGGAAACCCCGTTAGAAATCTTCAATTTCTAAACGGGGTAAATAATCCGATGTATTCAACAGGGGTAGGCCTCATTCTCCACAGCATAGATGGAGAGCCTGTCCCGAACGCTTTCGGGATTAATGGAGATATGTTTAACGGGATATTTGACCGGATGAAGGAATGGGTAAGAAATCTGTTTGGTGTTAATGGTCATGAGTTGAGAGGCAAGGCAGTGTCAATGAGGCAGAGGATATGAATATAAACAAGTTAAAAGTTGAAAGTGAAAAGTTAAAGGTTCAAATTCTTTTCCGAAAACTTTTAACTGTTAACTCTAAACTTTTAACTAAAAATAAAAAGGGGGTGTTTTATGTTTGAAATGGAAGAAGTGAGAGGGCAGGGAGCAAACATTAAGGTTATAGGTGTAGGAGGCGCGGGCGGCAATGCCGTTAATAACATGATAGCCTCTAACCTCCACGGAGTTGAATTCATAGCAGTTAATACCGACAGCCAGATACTTGAGACTTCGCTTGCCACTGCAAAGGTGCAGATAGGCTTGGAGATTACAAAAGGTCTCGGAGCAGGCTCAAACCCTGATATAGGACGGGAGGCAGCTCTTGAAGACAGGGAGGCGATTGCAGAATCTATAAGAGGAGCTGACATGATATTTATAACAGCAGGGATGGGCGGAGGAACAGGCACAGGCGCTTCACCTGTTGTCGCAAGCGTTGCAAGAGAATTAGGCGCGCTTACGGTTGCTATTGTTACAAAACCGTTTTTCTATGAAGGAAGGAAAAGGGCCATCAATGCTGACATAGGCATGAAAGAGCTTCAGGGCTGTGTTGACGCCCTCATCGTTGTTCCAAATGACAGGATAGGGCTTGTCGTTGAAAAAGGCACGCCGATGCTAAAATCATTCGCCGTGGCGAATGATGTCCTCAGACAGGCTGTTCAGGGAATATCGGATTTGATATTAATACCCGGGCTTATAAATCTTGATTTTGCCGATGTGAAGGCTGTAATGGCAGACGCAGGAAGGGCTGTAATGGGTATAGGTCTTGGAAGAGGAGACGGAGGCGCGCTTGAAGCAGCGAGAAAGGCTATTTCAAATCCTCTGCTTGAAGATTCTTCAACTGAAGGCGCAAAAGGAATTATTCTCAATATTACAGGAGGTCTTAATCTGTCGCAGAGTTCTGTTCAGGACGCCGCCGGCTTTATCTATGACCTTGCAGATAATGAGGCGAATATAATATTCGGAGCAGTGATTAATCCAGACATTGAAGATGAGGTCAGGGTAACTGTGATTGCAACAGGTTTTCAGGAAAGGAAAGAGAAGGTAGAACTTCCTCAGGTCAAAAAGTGGAATCCTGTAAAAGAACTCTCAAATTTTAAGGGCGCAGACAGGGTTCTTGCAAAGAGCCTTAAGCCTGACTATTCGGCATTGCCTCTGCCTGCCAGATGTGAGCAGGACATACCGGCACTCATGCCTTATGAGGATCCGCTTGATGTGCCTGCATTTATGAGAAAAACAGTTCAAAAAGTAATATAGGTGTTTCCCCCCAAAAGGGGCTTCCGTCCCCCCGGAAGCCCCTCTCCCCCCTTTATTATGTATAAGGAGGCTGAGCTTGTCCTTCGGCAATATTAAACTACCTTAACATTAGAGCAATAGCGCAGCAGCTCAGTAGAGCAGTAGTTTTTAGTGAAACTTGTTTTTGACTACTGGACCGCTGTTCTACTGCTCTGTAGCTCAAAAACAGACCCGTTCCGCCTCAGGCGGATTGCCTCAATACAACCCCAGCCTCCTTACGAGTAATTATCCTCAGGGAGATGTTTTTACCCCTCAGGGACAAGATGATTTCTGGAAGGGCAATATATATGAGAGAAAATAACATTTAATCTTTGTTGTCAAGCAAATCTCCTATATGGTATTCTTTCTCTATCGTTTTGTAGGGACTCACCTGTAAAAATAAAAGGGTGAAAGGATTTCGAATGAAATTGCGGGAGATTGCAGAACTGCTTGGTGGAGAGCTTGCAGGCAACCCTGACATAGAAATAAAAGGGGCTGCCGGAATATCTGATGCAGAAGACGGGGATATTACATTTCTCGCAACAGCCAAACTTACCAGTGAATGCATTGAGAGCAAGGCGTCAGCGGTAATAGTAAAAGATACTGTCCCTGAGATAAAAAAACCTCAGCTTAAGGTTTCAAACCCGCTGTATGCATTCGCAAGGCTTCTTGAACATTTTTATGTAAAGCCGTTTATAGCGTCAGGCATAAGTGATAAGGCATATGTATCTGATAAAGCCCAAATAGGGGAAAATGTATCTGTATATCCACTGGCGTTTGTTTCTGACAGGGCATCAATAGGCAGTAAGACAGTGATATATCCCGGTGTGTTCATAGGTGAAAATTCTTCCATTGGAGATGAGTGCATAATTTATCCAAATGTCACAATCAGAGAGAATGTAAAGATAGGAAACAGGGTGATAATCCATTCCGGAGCTGTAATAGGCTCTGACGGTTTTGGATATGTGATGGAGAAAGGGATACATTATAAAATCCCCCAGGTCGGAGGCGTTATCATCGGAGACGATGTTGAGATAGGAGCAAATGTTACTATAGACAGGGCAACGACAGGCAATACCATAATAGGCAGCGGCACAAAGATAGATAACCTTGTTCAGATTGCACACAATGTAAAGATAGGAGCAAACTCTATTGTCATAGCTCAGGTCGGCATTGCAGGGAGCACTGAGATAGGCAATTATGTCATCTTGGGCGGGCAGGTCGGCGTTGCCGACCATGCAAAGATTGATGACGGTGTCATGGTTGGAGCGCAGTCAGGAGCAATGGGACATGTCAAAAAAGGCATCTATTCAGGCTCGCCCATGATTCCTCATCGGGACTGGCTTAAGGCAATGGCAATATTTGCAAAACTCCCTGAGCTTAATAAGAAGATAAAAGAAGTTGAAGATAAAATTGAAAATATTGAAAGGAGAGAAAAGAGATGATGGATATTATGGGAATACAAAACATGGTTCCGCACAGGTATCCTTTTCTTATGGTTGACAGGATTGTGGAGATGGAGCCGAATGTGAGAGCTGTTGGAATAAAAAATGTAACTGTTAATGAGCCGTTCTTTCAGGGGCACTTTCCGGGAAACCCGATAATGCCCGGCGTTCTCATTGTTGAGGCAATGGCGCAAGTTGCAGGTGTGCTTGCATTCAGTTCAGGAATGCAGGGCAGTTCGGTTTATTTTATGAGCATAGAAAAGGCAAAGTTCAGAAAACCCGTTGTGCCCGGAGATCAGATAAAGCTTGAGATTAAAGTGCTTCAGCAGAGAGGCAATGTATGGAGATTTTCAGGACATGCTCTTGTTGATGAGAAGGTTGTGTCGGAGTCGGAGTTTACGGCAATGGTCATGGCAAAGGAAAAATAATGGAGACCGGAATACATAAAACGGCAATCGTAGATCCAAAGGCATTAATAGATGAAGGGGTGCAGATAGGCCCTTTCTGCATTGTAGGCGAGGGCGCCAGATTGAAGAAAGGTACCAGGTTAATATCAAATGTAATAATAGAAGGCAATACAGAGATTGGCGAAAACTGCACAATCCATCCTTTTGCAGGCATCGGGCTTCCGCCGCAGGATCTTAAATACAAAGATGAAAAAACAGGCGTAAAAATAGGAAACAATAACATCATCAGGGAATATGTAACAATCCACAGGGCATCAGTCGGCGGAGACGGAATAACTGAAATCGGCAGCAACAATTTCCTGATGGCTTATGTCCACATAGCGCATGACTGCAAAATTGGTAACAATACTGCCATGGCAAACCTGGCCACACTTGCAGGACATGTTGTTGTGGAGGACTATGCATTTATTGGTGGTATTGTTGCAATTCATCAGTTTACAAGGATTGGCGCTTATGCCATGGTGGGGGGCTTCAGCGGTGTGGGACAGGATATACCTCCCTATACAATGGCGTCAGGCCCAAGGGCAAAGCTGTTCGGGCTTAATTCAATCGGGCTTAAGAGGAACAATTTTCCTGATTCAACAATCAATGATCTTAAGAAGGCATACAGGATACTGTTCAGGGAGAAACATACGCTGAAGGATGCTCTCAAAAAGGTTCATAAAGAACTGCCCCAGACAGATGAGATGAAACACCTTGTGGAGTTTATTGAGAAGAATAAAAGGGGAATATGCAGATAGCGTAAAGTTAATAGTTAGGAGTTGAGAATTAAAAATTACAACTTTTAACTTTTAATTTTTAACTCTCAGTTATGAAAACACTTGGATTGATTGCAGGGATGGGTGAACTGCCGAAGCTTGTTGCTGAGGAGGCAAGGGAGAAGGGATACCGTGTCTTTGCCATCGGACTTGAACCTTTGGCAGACAAGAATCTTTCAGACCATGTTGATAGCGTTAAGAGAATAAGCGTAGGCAAGCTTGGTGAGATAATAGACACCCTCAAGAAGAACCACATTAAAGAGGCTGTGATGGCAGGGAAGGTTCCCAAGTCTCTGATCTTCAAAAGTAAAGTAATTCCTGATTTAAGGGCAGTGAAGCTGCTTTTTTCCCTCAAAGACAAAAGTGATGATTCCATCCTCCTTGCAATTGCAAAGGAACTTGAAAAAGACGGCATCAAACTTCTTAACACAACTGATTTCAGTTCATCTCTCATGACGCCGGAGGGAATACTCACAGAGGAGAGGCTTTCCGAAAGCGAATGGAAGGACATTGCCTTCGGATGGAAGATGGCAAAAGAAATCGGGCGTCTGGACATAGGGCAGACTGTTGTTGTGAAAGATCAGGCTGTTATGGCTGTTGAGGCGATAGAGGGGACAGATGAGGCGATTTTAAGGGGCGGTAAGCTTGCAGGAGAAGGCGCAGTTGTTATTAAGGTTGCGAAGCCCAAGCAGGATATGAGGTTTGATGTTCCCGTTGTCGGCATGAATACATTGAAGTCCATGATAGAGGTCAATGCCCGTGTCCTTGCAATAGAGGCAGACAAGAGCATTCTCCTTCAGCGCAAGAAGATTATAAAGGAGGCTGATGAGGCAGGGATATCTGTTGTGGGGTATAAGGAGTAGTTACGGCTTCCAGTATTCCTCAAATTTTCCGTTTTTTGTAATCCATACAACATAAGGCGCGACGGTTACATCGCCCTTTTCATCAAATTTGATTTTGCCGACTGCGCCGTTAAATTCCATTGAGTGAAGTTTCTCTATAATAGCCTTGCCGTCTTTTGTATCGGCTTTTCTTATCGCTGTGAGCATTACGTTTGCCGCATCGTATGCATATATTGAATAAGGCCCTATCTCGCCGAATTTTTTCTCATAAGCATCAATAAATGTCTTTGCAGTCGGGATCTTTCTTGCATCCGGGCTGAATGTAAGGTAAGTGCCCTCTGCTGCTTTTGCGCCCGCAATCTCTATAAACTTTGGGTCTATTGTGCCGTCGCCGCTCATGAGCGGAACATTAATGCCAAGCTCTTTTGCCTGCCTTACAATAAGCCCTGCCTCCGGATAAATGCCTCCGAAATATATGAGTTCAGGTTTTTTGTCTTTCATTGCTGTGAGGACTGTTTTGAAGTCCTTATCACCCTGTATGATTCCGCCGTAATAGATAACCTCAACCTTGTCTGTTATGAACTTTTTGAACTCATCCGCGAGCCCCTGTCCGTATGTTGTCTTGTCATGGATTATCGCTATCTTCTTAAGCTTGAGCTTGTTTATTACGAATTCTGCTCCTACTTTTCCCTGCTGGTCATCCCTTCCGCATACCCTGAAGACACCTTTGTATCCCTTTTCCGTAAGCAGAGGATTTGTTGAGCCCGGGGAAATCATTGGAATGCCGGCCCTGTTATAAACGTCTGACGCGGGTATTGAACAGCTTGAATTGAAATGTCCGATTATTCCAACTGCGCCTGCATTCACAATCTTGTTTGCAATAGAAACTGCCTGCTTGGGCTCATGCTGGTCGTCCTCAACCATTATCTCAATCTTCTTGCCGAGCACTCCGCCTTTGGCATTCCATTCCTCAACTGCAAGCGTGACGCCGTTCTTGAAATCGGTTCCCATCTTTGCCTGATCGCCTGTCATCGGGCCTGCAACGCCGATTTTTATAACGTCTTCTTTTTTCTGACATCCGGAAAATATCAAGGTTGATACTATAAGTGTGAGTAACAGCACAAATAATTTCTTCATGGATTTCTCCTTATCATTCTGAATTTTTAAATTTAACAATTATATTAAACAATCTGATTTTCTCTGTAAAGAACTTCTAAGAAGCGTTTTACATTATCAGCTATATCGCCCTGAATGATTCCGGACGAGACGGCAACCGCGTCTGCGCCTGAATCAATAACCGACCTGAGATTCCCAATATTTATCCCGCCGATAGCAACAACAGGAATTTTAATTAGTTTTTTGATTTCTCTCAGAGCTGCGACGCCCTTTGGTTTTCCTGCGTCCTTGGTCGCTGTGTGAAATATCGGTCCAAAGCCTATGTAGTCAGCCCCCCCTGCCTCGGCTTCAATTGCCTCATCAATACTGTGCGTTGATACGCCTATCATTTTTTCTGTGCCAAGAATCTTTCGCGCCTCTTTTAAAGGCAGGTCTGACTGCCCGAGATGAACGCCGTCTGCATTTACTGCAAGGGCAATGTCAGCATAATCATTTATGACAAATACGGCGCGGAATTCATTTGTCAATTTTCTCAAAATCAATGCCTCTCTGTAGATGTCTCTGCGTGATTTATCTTTTTCCCGATACTGGATACATCTAACACCGGAGCTGAGGACAACAGTGACGCTCTCTTTTAGAGTCAGACAGGATTCTTTTCTGCCGGTGATAAAACAGAGTCCGTTCAGGTACATTGTTTTGGCTTCAGCCAATCTCTATTCTGTTGCGTCCTTTTCTCTTTGCCTCGTAAAGGGCGCAGTCAGCTGTCTGAATCAGTTTTTCTTTACTGTCTATATCTAAGGAAAGATGGGGTATGCTCGCAACGCCGATGCTTACAGTAATCTTTTCATCAGAGATACCTGTAAATTTATGTTCTGAAATTGACGTGAGTATCCTTGATGCAGGATGCATTGCTTCTTCTTTTTTTGTCTGAGGTAAAATTACAATGAATTCTTCACCGCCCCATCTTGCAACAGTATCTATTTCCCTTGCGTTTTCTGTTATTATTTTTGCTGTCTCTTTAAGAACTGCATCTCCGGCATGATGGCCGAATGTATCATTGATAGTCTTAAAATGGTCTATGTCTATCATCATGCAGGTAAGAGGGGTTTTGTATCTGAAGGTCCTTTTAAATTCTTCTTTCAAAATGGTTTCAAGATGTCTTCTGTTATAAAGTCCTGTCAGCTGGTCTGTAATCGCCATAATTTCAAGCTGCTTTAACAGGTTTTGAAGCTGGAGATTCTTCTGTCTTAATTCATCTTGCAAGGCTTTTGTTCTCAGACATGAATATATCCTGGCATTGAGTTCCACATTATTGTACGGTTTTGGGAGATAATCATCAGCGCCAGCCTCAAGTCCGGCAACCTTGTCTGTCACTTCCCCTTTGACTGTAAGCATGATTATGGGAATTCCCTTGGTATCCTCACTCTGCTTAAGCCAGCGGCACACCTCGTTACCGCTCATGTCCGGCAGTTCGAGGTCTAACAGTATGATGTCAACAGAAGTGGTCTTTACTGACTTGATGGCAGTTTTACCGTTTTCGGCCAGTATAACCTCATAGCCGTTTTTCTCCAGAAAATCCTTTGCGGTTTCTGCCTGAGTTCTACTGTCTTCAACGAGAAGAATTCTTGCCCTTCCCATATTAACTGATAGTGTAACATTTTTATCTGAAAAAATTGATACCTTCTAAATGTGCGCCTTTATTTTTTATTACTCCGGCATTGTCCCTTCGCAACTATCTTTTATCACAATGATTAGATTATAATAAAACCCTGCGTTGTATTGCCGGAGGCCATTTCCCTGCAGCAACCAAAGAATATCAAAATGGAGAAATAAACGGATATGAAACGTGAGGATATTAGAAATATAGCGATTATCGCCCATGTTGACCACGGGAAGACAACCCTTCTTGACGGGATGCTTAAGCAGGCGGGAATCTTTCGCACCCCTGAAAAAATGCAGGAGCGTATCATGGACTCTATAGACCTCGAGCGCGAACGCGGAATCACAATCATGGCAAAGAACACAGCGGTCGAGTATAAAGGCGTGAAGATAAACATTGTCGATACTCCCGGCCATGCTGATTTCGGCGGAGAGGTTGAGCGGACACTAAAGATGGTTGACGGCGTGCTGCTCCTTGTCGATGCATCCGAGGGGCCGCTGCCGCAGACGCGCTTTGTTCTTAAAAAGGCGCTTGAGTTGGAGTTGCCTCCGATCCTTGTAATCAACAAGATAGACAGGGCTGACGCCCGGATTCAGGAGGTAATGAACGAGGTATATGATCTCTTTATAGATCTTGATGCAACTGAAGAACAGCTTGAATTTCCTGTGCTGTATACGAATGCCAAGAAAGGCACTGCAAAAACAGACATGTCCGATTTGTCCGGCAAGGCGGATGAGACGGCAGACCTTCAGCCTCTCTTCGAAACAATATTAAAGACAATTCCGGCGCCAGAGGACAACGGGAACGATATTCTGCAGATTCTTGTTACTAACATTGCCTACGACGATTATGTAGGCAGGCTGGCAATCGGCAGAATATTCTCAGGTACAGTGAAAATAGGTGATATGGTTGCAATGGTCAAGGGAGATAATGAGCTAACAAAGACAAAGGTCACATCTCTCTACACTTTTCAGGGACTCGAACGTATTGCCGCAAAAGAAGCCCGTGCAGGAGACATCGTAGCGCTTTCCGGTATAGAGGGAATAACCATTGGCGATACGATCACAAGCGCCGAAACACCAATGCCGTTGCCGCGCATTACCGTTGATGAGCCTACTATCTCCATAGTCTTTCAGGTCAATACCTCTCCTTTCGCAGGAAAGGAAGGTGATTATGTTACATCAAGAAATCTTCGTGACAGGCTCGAAAAAGAGCTTCTATACAATGTTGCCATAAAAATTGATTTTTCAGGAACCGATTCCTTTACAGTCATGGGAAGGGGAGAACTCCAGCTCGCCATCATTATTGAGATGATGAGAAGAGAGGGATATGAACTTGCAGTCTCTATGCCTGAGACAATCACAAAAACGATTAAGGGGGTCGTCCATGAACCAATGGAGATCCTTGTCATAGACGTGCCTGAAGGATATGTTGGGGTAGTGACCCAGCAGGTTGGCATGAGACGCGGGAAGATGCAGAAGATGCAGAACAACGGCTACGGCAGGGTGAGGCTTGAATTCAGGATACCGTCACGCGGGCTCATAGGCTTTAGGTCGCAGTTCCTCACAGACACAAGGGGAACAGGCTTGCTTAATCACCTTTTTGACGGCTACGAGCCGTGGCAGGGCGTGATCACGAAGAGACAGACAGGCGCGCTCGTCTCAGACAGAGCAGGGAAATCTACAATCTATGCTCTCTTTCATCTCCAGCCTCGCGGAGGCCTTTTTATAAAAGAGAACACCTCTGTTTATGAAGGCATGATTATCGGCGAAAACTCGCGTGATAATGACCTTGACGTAAATGTTATCAAGGAAAAGAAACTCACCAATATCAGGGCGTCAAATGCCGATGAGGCGCTGCAACTTATTCCGCCCAGCATCATGAGCCTGGAGCAGGCGATTGAGTTCATCAAAGAGGACGAGCTTGTTGAGGTTACGCCCCAGTCCATTCGTTTACGCAAAAAAGTGCTCGATGTGAATAAAAGGCCGAAGATACGGAAAGAGTAAAGAGGATCGTTGTTTGCTCTGATACTCTGAAACTTTTGTACTCTGCTGCTTCTCTTCTTTTGACCTATTTCAAACCTTACAGCATTTATTCTTTTTTTGTAATATATCGGTGAATGAAGAGTGATGTGATTATTATAGGCGCGGGGGCGGCGGGTCTGATGTGCGCTATTAGCGCAGGAAAGCGCGGCAGGCCGGTTATCATTCTTGACCATGCCTCAAAGATAGGCCAAAAGATTCTTGTCTCCGGCGGAGGCAGATGTAATTTTACGAATCTGCACATTCAGGCGGAGAACTACCTCTCTGCAAACCCCCATTTCTGCAAATCCGCCCTTGCACGGTTTACTCCGCAGGATTTTATTGCACTCGTAAAAAAACACCGCATCAGCTATCAAGAAAAAGAAAATGGATGCATCTTCTGCAACGGCAGTGCATGGCAGATTGTGGACATGCTCCAAAAGGAATGCAGTTCTGCTGGTGTTGAAATACGGTTGAACTGTAAAATTGAAGAGATTGCCAAAAAGAACAGGTTCATCGTAAGAACGAATTCAGGAGTGATAGCATCTGAATCCCTTGTTGTAGCAACAGGAGGACTTTCATATCCGAATCTTGGGGCAACGACTTTTGGCCATCGCATTGCCGCACAGTTCGGGCTTCGCATCGTCCCGCTGAAACCGGCGCTCGTCCCGCTCACATTCTCACGCAACGATCGCGAAAAATTTGGTGAGCTAAGCGGGATATCGCTTGAGGCTGTGATAAAGTGTGGAGGGCATGAATTCCGAGGAGAAATGTTATTTACGCACAAAGGGCTGAGCGGCCCTGCCATTCTTCAGGCATCTTCATACTGGGAGCATGGCGGAGAAATCATTATAAATCTTCTGCCCGATATTGATGCCCGCAGCATGTTTCTGTCCAATCGCCAAAGCAGGATAGAAATGAAAAACATGCTCAGCCGTTATTTACCCAAAAGATTTGCGCATAAATGGTGTGAATTCTATCTTCCCTCAAGACCGCTTTGTCAATATAATGATAAAGAACTGCTTGATGCTTCCCGTCTACTCCATGAGTGGATTATAAAACCCGCCGGAACAGAAGGGTACCGGACAGCTGAGGTCACAGTTGGAGGGGTTGACACAGACGAACTGTCGTCCAAAACCATGGAGGCAAAGAAAGTCACCGGTCTCTATTTTATCGGTGAGGTCATAGATGTCACAGGACATCTTGGCGGATATAATCTTCACTGGGCATGGGCGTCAGGCTACGCAGCGGGACAGTATGCATAATGACGGGAGATTCATGAAAAAAATCGTTCTTGCCTCAGCATCTCCAAGAAGAAAAGAGATTCTTGCGCTCACAGGCTTGCGGTTCAGGGTTGAACCATCTGACTATGAGGAAACTCTTGATCATGCAATCAAGCCCCATAATCTCGCAAAATGCCTTTCGCTCGAAAAGGCGAGGGCTGTCGCGGGCAAATACAAAAATGCGCTGATAATAGCGGCAGATACGTTTATAGTTTTCAAAGGAAAACTTTTAGGGAAGCCGCATACATCTAAAGAGGCTCGAAAAATGCTTACGATGCTCAACGGCAAGTCACACTCAGTCATCACTGGTTACGCGATTCTTGACACAGGGACAGGGAAGAAAATCACCCGTTCAGTGGAGACAAAGGTATGGCTTAAAAAAATGACTGCTCAGGAGATTGCCGCATATGCGGCAACAAAGGAGCCGCTTGACAAGGCGGGCGCCTATGCGATACAAGGGCGCGGAGCTGCGATTGTGAAAAAGATAGAGGGAGATTATCTGAATGTTGTAGGGCTTCCGTTGTTTGATCTCACCGATAGCCTGAAGAAATTCGGGATTAACTTATTGTCAGGCTGGCGTTCAAATTAAACCAACACTTTTTGTCCTAACGGGAAGTTTTGTTGTACTTTATGGAAATCTTGTAGTCTATCCGTGCGTGGCCTGATGAATCTTTTCCAGCGCAGGCAAGTTCGCCTTTGCCTGATTTAAGTCGGCCTTTCATCATTTTAGCAATAACAGACTCCAGGTTAAAGCCTCCGTCTATGCAATCACGTTTCATGCATTCCATCTTAAAATATGTATTGCTGTTAGGAAAGAAATTGACTGTGCGCTGCATAATCACCTGTTCGCTGCTTCCACTATAGTAGTTCATGGCGACAATGACAGATGCAACGTTCGGATAGCGTTCAGACATCAGGCCTGAATCAGCTTTCTGCTGCTTTATTTGCAGACGTTCGGAATTCTTTAGCTTACTGTTCATTATGATTCCCTCTCAAAAAGCAGAGCCCCCTGAAGTATCCTTTCAGCTTTCAGAAGGGCACAAATAAAACAACCGCAAAGCTAAAAGTCTTTGCAGCCGTTAATGGTCTAAAAACTTCTG
This sequence comes from Nitrospirota bacterium, assembly GCA_016195565.1. Taxonomy (NCBI): domain Bacteria; kingdom Pseudomonadati; phylum Nitrospirota; species Nitrospirota bacterium. Next base: position 36,063 of record JACPZK010000017.1, read on the forward strand.
AAACTCTGCTTTAAAAATAACATATATGCGGATAATTAGCAACAAAATAGTTTCTATCTGTTTCCGCTACAATTCCTGTTTTTTGCTTCTTGAAAGCAACTTTATGTCTTCTAATATCTCCTCTATGCGCTGATACCTGTCTTCTTTTACCTTTTTTATGCATTTAATAATCATCTCATCGAGCCAATCAGGAAGTTCAGGATTAATGTCGGTAACCCTCTGATAGCCCAACCCATCGAGACTCCCTGTAAGCATCTCATAAAGAATTATCCCAAGCGAATAAACATCAGCGCTGGGTTGAAGTTCTATCCCCTTCAATTTTTCCGGAGACGTATATGCCGAGGATGGAATACTCTGAAGCAGAGACATATTGTTGCTGCTGTCGATTATGATATTTTCAGGTGAAATGAGACCTAATTCTCTGTCCGCCTTGTACGCATTCTGGAGTGTTTTTAGTATCTGCAGCCAAAGTTTCAAACAGTGCTTTGGCTCGATTTTGCTCCCTTTTATCATGCCCCTGAGTGTTGTTTTTCCTTCAAGTGATATATTATCTCCTTGGAAAGAGGTAAGAGTATGAAGACGCTCTCTTACATCAAGATAGGCAGGATTGAATCTATCTATGAGGGCCAGCACCTTGACGGCATTCTCTGTTTTGCCTGACTTTTCAAGTTTAGAGGCGTAGGCATAAAAGTCATTGATATTAGTTGAATCTATCTCCTTTCCGATGAGATAAAGTCCAAACATTTCTACAGCCTCTTTTGTCATGCCCTCTTTCTCAAGAAGCTCAGCTGCGCGTTTGTATTTCCCTGCCTCACGGTATGCCCTTGAGGCAGCCAATCTCCTTCCCGCCTTTTCCAGCGCAATGGCTGCATCAAGTTTTTTCCCGGCCTGGCCGTATATCTTTGCAGCATTTTCGAAATCACCATCTATAATGAAACTCTGAGCAGCTGCATCCAAATTGTTGTCTTTTAAATACATTTCCCTTGATTTTTCGTTCATGCCAAGAAGATTATACAGCTCAGCGGCTTTTCTAAAATCGCTGCCTTTTTCGTATAATGAAGCCGCACTCTCAAAGTCCTTCAATCTATTTTCAAAAATAACTGCAGCAGAAACATACCGGCCCTCTTTTTTTAGCGCCTCTGCCGCCTTCCTGTAATCCTCTATCAATGTGGTCTGAAGTTTTTTTCCTATAGTGTTCCTGTAAATAAACCTTCCGATAAAGAATAGAACAACAACTGCCAGTATGATAATGATAATGAAAAGCAAATGAAACGTGCTCTTTATCTGTTCTATAACAGGATTGACACTGGAAGCATTCTCTTCTGCAGCGGCTATACTGCGGAGGGAAAGAAGGTTTGCGGCCAGAAATGCCTTGATAACATTTTTTGCCTTGTACCGTATGGCAGAAATACGCATTTTGTTTAAAGCCTTTATATTTAAACTGTGTTTAGCAAAAGAATCGGGTTCAATCCTTCTTTCATTTAAAACTCTGCTCTTCGGATGGGAATGCGCTTTTTTCTATGTCTTCTTTGTAAGCCTTTATTGCCTTCAGCGCCTCTTCTTTGAGATTAGCGTATCTCTTTACGAATTTTGGAACGAACCTTTCAAATAACCCGATGACGTCATGAAGAACAAGCACCTGTCCGTCACAGAACGGGCCTGCGCCTATGCCTATTGTAGGGATGGAAAGCTCTGCTGTTATTTTTTTTGCAAGGTTCATTGGAATGGCTTCAAGCAAGAGTGAAAATGCTCCTGCATCTTCTGCTATGTGCGCCTCTTCAATCAGTTTTTTCTGCGCTTCCTCTGTCTTTCCCTGAACCTTATATCCTCCCATCCTGTGTATTGACTGAGGAGTAAGTCCTATATGCGCCATAACGGGTATGTCTGATTTTGTCATGGCCCTGATGTGTTCTGCCACTTCAGCTCCGCCTTCAATCTTTATTGCTGATGCGCCTGCCTCCTTCAGAAACCTTCCTGCATTCCTTACAGCATCTTCTACGCTTGCCTGATAGGACATGAACGGCATGTCTCCTATGACCATTGCATTCTTTACAGCCCTTGATACCATCTTTGTGTGATATATCATCTCATCCATCGTGACAGGAAGCGTGTTCTCAAGCCCCTGAACCACCATTCCAAGAGAGTCTCCAACAAGTATTGCATCAATGCCTGCCTCATCAACTATCTGTGCGAACGGGTAGTCGTATGCTGTAAGCATTGTTATTTTTTTCTTTTCTGATTTTTTCTTTAAAAAGTCCTGAATGGTTATTTTAGGCATATAGTTGCTCCTCTCTGATTGGTCTGAACATCACAGGCAGGACATGGTATTTGAGCGGTTTTATTTTGCCGATATTCCTGAAACTTAAACAAGAAAAATAATGAGGCAAAATTCCTCGGAGGGCGTCAGCCCGAGAATGAGCGAAGATACCATGTCCTGCCTTGTGATTTCCCATAATCTAAAAATCAAATGTAACTGTCTCTGAAGGTTCGCTCTCTTTAAGCGGTCCGACAGCAGTTACCCTGTATGTGTGCTTTGTCCCTGTTTTCTCTCTTAAGGTAAACGCAGGGGTCACGGATTCTTTTACGAGTTTGAATCCATCTTTTTCATTCACTTTATCGTAAATCCTGTATTTTGTCACCCACAGCTCAGGATTTTCTTTCCATGAAATAACGACTTTATCATCTGCGACAACTGTTTGAAACCCTTGAGGCTTTGAAGGGATAAAGGTTGAAGGGTCAACTGTTATTTCCACTGATGCCTGTCCTTCACTCCGGAATTCCTTGTTCAGAAGACTGCGGATTGTATAATAAACAGGCCTGTCTGTTTCCAGAGTGTCAGAATATTTTGGCGCTGTCAGCGGCTCTTTATTTATGGGGTTGATGCTGTATTTGCCTTTCTCAGCGGTTCTGTAAATGTTATAAAGCACGGTTTCTCCTGCGCTGTCCCATGAAACGTTCAGGGCATCATTGCCAACCTTGAATGATATATTTTTCGGGGCAGGAGGGACAACTTCAGGCTTTATTATGAGTATATTTGAATCGTCGCTGAGGACTTTTTTCAGGCTTCCGGCAACGACTTTGTATTTATAAAGAGTGTCTGTCTTAAAGTTAACATCTGTGTAGGAACTTTCCTCCTTGGTTACAGACGCTATTTTCTGAAAACTGCTGTCTTCTGTCTTGAGAATATAAAATTCTTTCAGATTTTCTTTTTTTGAAGTGTAGGACCATGAGAGGATAATTCTGTCTTCTCTGTGTATTGCCTTAACAGCCGCAGGCGCGGATGGTTTTTCATATGCCTTGAGTGTAGGCGCTGTTTTTTTGCCGCAGGAGACAAGCATGAGGTAAGCAGCAAATAGTAAACAGTAAACAGCAAGAATTCTGGATATCTTCATTTTATCAACTGCTTCAGGCTCTTAATCTGTTTTTTCACTTCCGATGGAGAAGTTCCGCCTCTTGAGTTCTTTGCCTTTACAGAATCTTCAGCGCTGAGGCGCGAGTAGATGTCTTTTGAAATAATATTAGAAAAATTCCTGAATTCGGTGACAGAAATTTCTCCAAGCTGTTTTTTGTTCTTAATGCAGTAACGGACAATTTTCCCAGTTATCTCATGCGCCTGTCTGAATGGAACGCCTTTTTTTACGAGATATTCGGCTATATCTGTTGCAGTGGAATATGCTTTGCCTGCGGCCTCACGCATTCTCTCCTTCATAAATTTTATCTGAGGCATCATCTGTGCAAGGACTGTCAGGCATGACTTGACGGTGTCCACGGTGTCAAAGACAGGCGTCTTGTCTTCCTGCATATCCCTGTTATATGCAAGGGGCAGCCCCTTCATCACTGTCATGAGCGCTATCATGTTTCCGTATATTCTTCCGCTTTTTCCTCTTATTAATTCCGCAACATCAGGATTTTTTTTCTGAGGCATTATGCTTGAGCCTGTTGTGAACGCGTCAGGCAGTTCAATAAATGAAAACTCCTCTGTGGACCAAAGGATGAGTTCTTCTGCAAAGCGGGACAGGTGCATCATGAGTATGCCGGCATCTGTTAAAAACTCTATTGCGAAGTCCCTGTCCGAGACAGCGTCAATGCTGTTTTCAGCAATGGCTTTAAATCCAAGCAGCTTCGCCACATAAGGCCTGTCAACCGGCAGGGATGTCCCTGCCAGCGCGCATGAGCCGAGAGGAAGGACATTTATCCTCTTAAGAGAATCTTCAAAGCGTTCCCTGTCCCTACGGAGCATCTCAACATAGGCAAGGAGATGATGCGACAGGAGAACAGGCTGCGCCCTTTGCAGATGCGTGTAGCCCGGCATGATAATACCGATGTTATTTTCCGAGGCATTGAGCAGTGCCTTTTGCAGATTTTTAATGAGCGCTATTGTTTCCTTTGTCTCAGCCCTAAGATAGAGTCTCAGGTCCAGGGCCACATGGTCATTTCTTGAACGTGCTGTGTGGAGTTTTTTACCTGCATCCCCGATATTTTTTATAAGCGCCGCCTCAATGTTCATGTGAATATCTTCAAGTTCAACTGCAAATCTGAATCTGCCTGTTTCAATTTCTCCTGCGATGTTCTTCAGGCCGTTGATGATTGATGCTGAGTCTTTCTGAGAGATGATTTTCTGTTTGCCGAGCATCTTTGCATGGGCAATGCTTCCCTCAATGTCGTATTTCCACAGCCTCCGGTCAAATGATATTGATTCTGTGAAATACTCTGCGGCCTTTGATGTTTTTCCGGTAAACCTTCCGGCCCATGGTTTTTTCATAATACCTCTGTCTGTCATCCCGAGCGCAGCGAGGGATCTAAACTTTGAGATTGCTTCGCCTTCGGCTCGCAATGACAGCAAATATTGTTATTTCATTTATACATTGTAAGAATAAAGTTTTAACGATAATGTGTCAAGGGTTTTCTCAGTTACAGCAGTTTTTTAGGTAGGGCATCAGCAGGCCCCGTTTCCGTCTCTACGTGAAAGATATGCTTAACCTCGTTCGCATGTCAATAATTTGTGTATAGTGTCCCCAGAATTGTGTCATTGTAAAAAGAGAACAAAAAGAGAACAAAAAGAGAACAAAAAGAGAACAAAAAGAGAACAAAAAGAGAACAAAAAGAGAACAAAAAGAGAACAAAAAGAGAACAAAAAGTGAATATAAACTGCTCATTAATTTTTTTATAGCCTTTTGTCCGTCTATGTTTTTAGCCACTTTTGACGATTTTGACAGTGTAGAAAGATCACGGTTGAGAATCGGCTGCAAATCAGTCATTTTCAAGCCGCACTCCCTCCACAGGCTTACCAGCAAGCCACGCGCAAAGACAGCTTTCGCGCTTCTGCCTCTTGAAATAATCTCATCACGCCCTACGCCTGTTTCCTTTTCCAACGCATTGAATAGCGCCCCTGCTGACGGCTTCCTCCTTGGTTTCACTGCCCGATCCGTTTCTTTTTCCACTTTTTCTATAAATTTCTCATCACCTAATATTTGCTGCTCTGTGGCTTTATAAAATGAATCGTTCTTGCCGGAGTTGATAGCCTCATTAACAAAACGGTTGTATAACTGCCTTGCCTGAGATTTGTTTTCAGAAAAAAGACGCAATGCCCTGTCAACATCTATAAGCCCGCTTCCACGGTTTATGTAATCGCTGTGTCCGCTCCATCTGTATTCATCAGGTGCTGCGGCAAGCATAGCCCTAACAGGATTCAGATGGATATACCTGAGAAGTGCCAAAAGATATTCGTCTTTGTCGCAAAGATACGACTTGTATCGCCCCTGAAAAAGGTGTCCGACCTTGCCGTATTTTCTGTTGAAATACTGAGTGTAGGTAAAACTGAGCATTTGCATGATTTTTGATATAGGAGCATCAGGGGTTTCTATGAGCAGGTGAACATGATTGGACATCAGAACATAGGCGTCGAGGATAAAGCCGCACTTCTGTTTGTACCGTTTCAACAGGTCAAGATAAGCTATCCTGTCGCTGTCGCCTAAAAAAATGGCTTGTCTTTGATTGCCCCTTACAATTACATGGTAAAAGGCGTTTGGAAATTGTATGCGAGGAGGTCTTGCCATGACAAATTATACTATGGCTATATTCATTAATTCAAGCCTGACCCCACAGCCCCCCACAGCCCCCCAGCCCCCTGCTTAACCTCGTTCGCATGTCAATAATTTGTGTATAGTGTCCCCAGAATTGTGTCATTTTAAAAAAATGAGCAATATCGGCGCTTTTAATGCGGCTGTTGAGCAGTGCCCGAAGGGCATCTGTCTCGAACTCATGGTTCTCCCCGAGCGAAGCGAGGGGAGAACGTCCTGATCACTGACGAGTGCCACTCCAAAGATGTTAAAGAGCAAAAAGACGATTTGCAAACCTCAAGTCACCGCTCATCTGAAAAGTGTCCTGTGGCACTCGTTCACGTGCATCTGGTTGTTATAAGTTCCTTTCCATATGCTACATTCTGTTATAGATAAATTCTGGCATGGTTTTCATTAACCAGCCAATAAGTCTCCATCGTTTAGTGATATAAGCATGCTTCTTTTTTCTTTCGATTGCCTTATAAATTTGTTGTGCTGCTTTTTGAGGAGATGCCACCCAGAAAAGACCATCACCCTTTGCCATAGCAGTATCTACGAAACCAGGTTGAATATCCGTTACGACAATAGGTATCCCTGATTTTGAAATCTTTTTTCGTAAGCCTTCCATATAATTTGAAATAAAGGCTTTTGATGCGTTGTAGGCTGGTGCACTACTATCACCTCTGAGAGCTGCTATTGACGATATGCTTACCAAATGACCTGAACCGTTTGATATAAAATAATGCATAGCAACATTTGCCATAGCGGTAAAACCAGCGACATTGACATCAATAGTTTCTTTTTCATTAGACCAGCACAAATCGTCATTGATAAATCCAACCCCTGAACTGATTACAATAAGATCAACATCTCCCATTTCAGAAATAAGGTCGTTCAGTTGAGTTATTGCTTCATCAGCCTTCGCTACATCAATGCGCTTGATTAAAGAATTGTTCGGAAGACTCTCCTTAAGTTCATCAAGCAAGTGAGTACGTCTTCCGGCAAGCCCAACAATATAATTATTTTGGGACATTACCTTGGCTAACTCTTTTCCTATTCCTGATGTTGCGCCAATTATGATTGCTTTCCTTGCCATATTATGTCTGTTTCATTTCGTAACTTATAATGCGGCAGTTGAGCAGAGAGTAGATAGGAGAGTAGATAGGGTCAGGCTTTCTTTTGTGCATTTAACATCCTGATGCGCTCATGCAATGCCTGACACTCATCCTCCGTAGCGTTTTTAGACAGTTTCGATAAAATCGATATGTCTCTTTTTAAAAGCCCTGTCAACTCCGTCATAGTATATCCCATTTCTCGCGCTACTGCCACGAGGACGCTTCTCGTAATCCTCAGAGCCTTGCTTCTCCTCCTTGAAACTATAGTCGCCTTGTCAATCCCGGTTTCTTCTTCTACCATTCTTATTAATCGCTCCATAGAAATCTTTCTCAATGGTTGAGCGCTACGCTTCAGTCTCCGCTCCACAGCTTCTATAAATTCATCATTACCCACTATCTGCTGATCAACTACTTGATAAATGCCCTTTTTATCGCTTGCTGCCTCTTCGCCCATGAAATCACCATAAAGTTTTCTTGCCGTCTGTAACGTACCGGAAAACAGCCGTAATACTTGCGTAGTAGTAACAAGTCCGGAACCTCCTGCCACATAATCCCTATGGCTGCTCCATCTGTAGGCATCAATATTCTTAACTATTCCGGCGCGTACTGGATTCATGTGGATATATCGAATAAGCGCCAAAAGGTAAGCATCCTTATCGCAAAGATATGATTTGTATCTTCCTTGGAAAAGATGTCCCACCTTGCCGTATTTCTTATTGAAGTACTGCGTATACGTGAAGTTAAGCATCTGCATGATGCGTAATACCGGAGCTTTAGGCGTCTCCATGAGGAGATGGACATGGTTGTCCATGAGGACATAAGCATAGAGTTCAAAAGCGCAGCGTTGTTTATAAATTTTCAGTTTTTCGAGATAGGTGAGCCGGTCATTGTCGTCTAAGAAAATATCCTGCCGCTGGTTGCCTCTGACAATGAGGTGATAGAAAGCGCCTTCATATTGTATGCGAGGTTTCCGTGCCATCTTGCTGAAAATTATATCATTTTAAATGCACAAAAGAAAGCCTGACCCCACAGCCCCCCAAAAGAATATCTAATTGTCTTGTCGATTAGAAAAATTCGGATTATCCCTGTTTCGCTTTTGTAGAGCACTAAGTCTTGCAGGGTTTAATCCTCTATTTCTAACAGGGTTTACAGAATTAAAGACGTTATGTTATCCTTTAACTTACCAAAAAACAGGAAGGTGGTGAGTTAATGCCTCTCAATAAAGAAAAGAAACAGACGATTATGGAACAGTACAAAGTTCACGAAAAGGATACCGGCTCTCCGGAAGTTCAGCTGGCTATTCTGAGTGAGAGGATAAATTATCTTACAGAACATTTCAGAACCCACAAAAGCGACCACCATTCACGCTGCGGGCTTCTTAAACTTGTCAGTCAGAGGAGAAAGCTGCTTGATTATCTGAAGGCCTCAAGCAAGGAACGATACGCGAAGGTGATTGAGCGGTTAGGGCTTAGAAAATAGAAAAGAGAGGATAGATGACTACATTTGAGATTGAGATTAAAGGAAAGAAGCTGATTATTGAAACAGGTGAGATTGCAAAGCAGTCGGATGGATCGGTTGTTTTAAGGTATGGTGATACGGTAGTGCTTGCGACGGCAGTCGCAGCAAAAAACGCAAGAGAAGGACTTGATTTTTTCCCCCTTACTATAGATTATCAGGAGAAGGCTTATTCTGCAGGAAAGATTCCCGGAGGATTTTTTAAGAGGGAAGGCAGGCCGAGCGAAAAGGAAGTTCTTACCTCCCGTCTTATAGACCGTCCTATACGTCCATTGTTTCCTAAAGGGTTTTCTTGTGAAACTCAGGGGATTGTTTCTGTTCTTTCATACGGCGATGAGAATGTATCCGATGTCTTCGGAATAACCGGCATGTCTGCTGCGCTGATGATTTCCGATATCCCGTTTGGCGGGCCTGTCGCTGCTGTTAGAGTCGGGAGGATTAACGGAGATTTCATTATAAATCCGGATTTATCGGAATTAGAGAAACTTGACATGAACCTGGTTGTCGCGGGAACCAAAGATTCTGTTCTGATGGTTGAGGGAGCAACATCTGAGGTTTCAGAGGAAGCGCTTCTTAAGGCGATAGATTATGCTCATGCAGAGATTAAACGCATTGCTGCAGTGCAGATAGACCTCAGGAATGCTGTTGGTAAGGAGAAACGCGTGGTAACTCCTCCTGTGGTTGATGAAGAGCTGAGGGCTAAAGTAAAGGAACATGTGATTGAAAGGATGAAAGAAGCGGTAAAAATACCGGGCAAGCTGGTGAGGCAGGATACACTGGACCTGATTCTGGATGAAACTGTAAAGCATTTCAATACGCCTGAGAAAAATATGAGCAAAGATATAGCCGACGCTTTTTTTAAACTTGAAAAAGACCTTGTAAGAAGGATGATTATAGAAAAGGGGATACGGTCTGACGGAAGAAAACCCGATGAGATAAGGCATATAAGTTCAAGGGTGGGACTGCTTCCGAGGGCTCACGGCTCTGCACTCTTTGTGAGGGGCGAGACACAGGCGCTTGTTGTGGCAACGCTTGGCACCGCTGATGATGAACAGAAGATTGACTCGCTTGAGGGAGAGAGCTATAAGACATTTATACTCCATTATAATTTTCCTCCTTTCAGCGTTGGAGAGGTAAAGCCGCTGCGTTCACCGGGAAGGCGTGAGATAGGACATGGAGTTCTCGCAGAAAGGGCGCTTAAGTCTGTAATCCCTTCTAAGGAAGTATTCCCTTATACAATAAGAATCGTTTCAGACATCCTTGAATCAAACGGCTCGTCTTCAATGGCGACAGTATGCGGCGGCACGCTGGCGCTTATGGATGCAGGCGTTCCGATAAAGGCTCTGGTTGCAGGCATTGCAATGGGATTGGTGCAGGAAGGCGACAAAAATATTGTTCTTACGGATATTCTGGGGCTGGAAGACCATCTCGGCGATATGGATTTCAAGGTTACAGGAACAGAGAACGGCATTACGGCATTTCAGCTTGATGTGAAGACAGGCGGTATAAATTACTCTATCATGGAGAAGGCGCTTGAGCAGGCAAAACAGGGAAGGCTCTTTATCCTCTCGAAAATAAAAGAGGCAATATCGGCACCGAGAGAACAACTCTCTCCTCATGCGCCGAGGATATATACAATGCAGATAAAACAAGAAAAGATAAGGGATGTCATCGGCACAGGCGGGAAGGTGATAAGGGGAATAATAGAGCAGACAGGGGTTAAGATAAACATTGATGATGCAGGCGTGATAAACATTGCATCTGCTGATGAAACATCAGCCCAGAAGGCGATAGAGATAATCAACGGAATTATTGCGGAGGCGGAAATTGGAAGGATATATATCGGGAAGGTAAAGCGCATTGTCGATTTTGGAGCATTTGTAGAGATAATGCCGGGCACCGAAGGCCTTCTCCACATATCGCAGATAGACTTCAAGAGAATAGATAAGGTCACTGATGTGCTCAAAGAGGGAGAAGAAGTCCTTGTAAAGGTCTTGGAAGCAGACAGAACCGGCAAAATCCGTCTTAGCAGGAAAGAGGCTATGCGGGAGAAGGATGCCGTAAAGGAATAGGGTTCAGTTTAAAGACAGGGCATAGTATTCTCGCTCATTCTCGCCCCGATAGTATCGGGGCTCCGAGGATTTTGCCTCATGATTTTTATATAGCTTACTGTAGGACTATCGGCAAAATAAGCCGCTCGGACACCATGCCCTATCTTTTATTCTACTATCAAAAATTGCTCTGAAGCGAACAAGCCATTACTTATTGTCCATTGTGCCTAAAGAAAGGACATTATGTTTAAAAAAACGTATCTTGAAAATGGCATACCGGTAGTTATGGAACAGGTCAAGGATGTCCGTTCTGTTGCCCTCGGCGTATGGGTTAAGGTCGGCTCCAGGAACGAACTGCCTGAGAAAAACGGCATATCTCATTTCCTTGAACACATGTTTTTTAAAGGCACGCAGAAACGTTCTGCAAGAGATATCGCCGTTGACACTGATTCGATGGGAGGCGACCTGAATGCATTTACCTCGCGGGAAAGCACAACATTCTATATCAAAGTCCTTGATGAATATTTTGATAAGGGCATAGAACTCCTGTCTGATATATTCATTCACTCTACGTTCCCGGAAGAAGATATTGAGAAAGAAAAGGGGATTATCAAAGAAGAGATAAAGATGGTTGAGGATACGCCTGACGACTACATATATGACCTCTTCAACCAGACAATATGGGGCAGTGCAGGCATAGGGCAGCCCATACTCGGCAGGAGAGAGACGATTAAATCGTTCATAAGGGAAGACCTTGTCAGCCACACAAAAAAACATTACGGGACAAAGGGCATTGTTATATCATGCGCAGGAAATTTTGAAACAGACAGGCTTCTTGATGCGCTGAATCATAATTTTAGTTCTCTCAGGAAAGGGTCAGAGCCAGACAAGGAACTGCAGCCTCTGTTTAGCAGCAAGCTCAGAGTTCACAGCAAAGAGCTCTCTGAAGTTCATCTGTGTCTCGGCGTTGAAGGCATGCCGCAGGCAAGCAAAGACAGGTATGTATTGTTCATTCTGAATACAATTCTCGGCGGAGGCGTCAGTTCACGGCTTTTCCATGAGATAAGGGAGAAAAGAGGGCTTGCGTATTCTGTTTATTCATATATATCATCATACGCTGATACAGGGGTATTGGCTGTCTATGCGGGAACAGGGAAAAAGAAAGTATTGCAGGTGATAGAGCTTGTGCTGAAAGAACTTAGAGGTTTGGCAGACATGCTTTCGGATGTTGATGTAGAAAGGGCAAAGGCTCAGCTTAAGGGCAATCTTATCCTCGGCCTTGAATCAACGAGCAGCAGGATGCAGAATATTGCACGGCAGGAGATGTATTACGGCAGGTATTACTCGCCTTCGGAAATAATAAAAGAGATAAATTCCATAAGCCTCGCACAGGTTAAAGAACTCGCGGAGAAACTGACAAGCGGGAGTGAGATTGCGCTTACAGCGCTGGGGCCTGTCAGCGAAAATGACTTTAAGGGGATAGTGGGTTAAAGAAATAATTCATATATGAAAAAGCAGGTTAAACAGTGAAGTTTCTTGCAGCAGGACAATCAGACAAGGGTGTTTCAAGGCAAAACAATGAGGATAATTTTTGCGTTGACGATGATTTGCGCCTTTTTATTGTTGCAGACGGCATGGGCGGGGCTGCGGCAGGAGAGGTTGCAAGCAGGATGGCAGTTGAGACAATAAGGGATCATGTTAAGCGCTCGTCTGCAGGGAATGAACCTTTTATTGGTGATTATGATAGAAGTTTTTCTGACGCATCAAACAGGATTGCCTCAGGCATAAGGCTCGCCAATCAGGCGATATATGAGGCATCACAGAGCAATGTTAAATGGCGCGGCATGGGAACGACAATTGCCGCTGCCTTGCTTGACGGCAGTAAAATGAGCATAGCGCACGCAGGCGACAGCAGGGTTTATCTTATCAGGACAAGTTCAATTATCCAGCTTACTGACGACCATTCAATAGTGTCTGAGCAGGTAAAAAGCGGACTGCTCACAAAAGAAGAGGCAGAAGGTTCAGAGGCAAGAAATATCATTACAAGGGCTCTCGGCAGCGCTTCGTCTGTGGAAGTTGACCTTGACGAAATAGACCTTATGGATGGCGACAGGGTTGTCCTGTGCAGTGACGGGCTTACAACTATGGTTTCTGACAATGTTATCCTTTCTACAGTTGCTGTTTCTGATGAACCTGACAGAGTATGCAGCGCACTTATTGATATTGCCAATAAAAACGGCGGTAAGGATAATATAACTGTGGCGCTTATATATTTGTTTGCCGATGGCTCATAGAGAAGATAAAACTTTATCAGTCCCTCTGAAAGCAGTAAGAAGCTTAAGATTAACGGCGCTCCGGCAGAGGGGCGACATGAACTGAAAGACGGCGATATAGTTGATGTGGCAAAGATAGTTTTACATTAAAGAATAGAGATTACACTTAAGTTGGACGAGAATGGAAAAATGGAAAATAGGATAAAGAAACTAATATTAAAAAGAACTGTTTTCTGGATAATATCAAGTCTGATTTTTTCTTTGATAATATACGTCCTTTCTGGAAGCATATCTGTTGCTCTCATAGTTGGATTTGCATTCTTTTTTTACTCTCTGAGCGCAATATACATTTATTATCAATATATTAGTCGCGAAGTCGAAAATAAAGAAATGTAAGCAAATTCATAATGCCTAATTCCATGGTCTAATTCAGGGGACACCATATTTAATTCTTGCGTGAATGCTTCAAGGAACGTAACATAGCTGCGCGGCAAGAATAGCTCATGTCGTAGCTCCGGAAATTCTACACCACATAACCCAGCGAGGGAATAGCAGGCAAAAAACAAGAAATGGGGTTAAATTTACACCTCTACCAGCTCTACCTTTACATCATATCCCAGTTTGTGCAGGTAGTCATAACAATCGTCCCATGTAAGACCGAACTCGCGGACATCTGCAAGTCCTATGCGGGCAAGAATGTCTCTAATAAGTTCAAAGCTGCTGCTTTCAAAGTCAGCTTCCCTCATCATATCCTCCGCCCAAGTAACAATGCCTGATATGTCTATTCCCCTGTTTATGTATTTTATAAGCATTTCTGCAAGTATCTTTCTCGTTAAAACCATCGTTATCCCTCCTTTATTTTCCTATGGCCTTTGTCCACAGGAAATTTTTCATGGATTTCTATTAAATTGCCATTACCGTCATATATCTCCTGATAAAACTTAACTGTTTCTTCCATGGAATCTACTTCTTTAACATATCTCGCTTTCCACCCATGTTTTCCGGTTACTTCAAGCCAATATCTTCTGCCACCATTAGGTAATATTCCCCAGTTTGGAAACTTCTTTTCATTTAATCTTCGCTTATCTTCAATGGGCATTTAACTAAGTATAACATAAGAAAAGTGAAGTTTAGCATGACAGATGCCGCCGTTTTAATTGTTATTTTTATGACATTAGCATCTTGCAACGACAAAGCCTTTTCTAATACTTGACAATTTTACTAAGGTATTTTAAGATTTTCTTATGCTGAGGTTATCCAGAAAGGGACAGTATGGGGTGAGGGCGATGTTTGAAATAGCGAGAGGGCATGGCAATAAACCTGTTCCCATAAAAGAGATAGCTGAGAGACAGGCTGTTTCTGTCGCCTATCTTGAGCAGATACTTAATAAACTTAAAAATGGGGGGCTTATACGGAGCGTTAAAGGGCCGGGCGGCGGTTACGTGTTAAGCAAGAAACCTGAAGACGTAAGCATCAGCGCTATCCTTAATGAACTTGAAGGCCCGGTAGCCATAACTTCCTGTCTTGACCCTGAGGAGGGATGCGTGCGGGTTGATGGATGCGTAACGTATATGCTTTGGAAATCCCTTGGCGAGAAGATAGATGCCTTTCTCAGGACTGTCACATTGAAGGACTTAATTACAGGAACGCTTTTTAAGAAGAATTTAAAGTTAAAAATTAAAAGTCAAAAGTGATATGAAGTTTGTAGAGAACGTTAAGGCGGATGTAACAACAGACATAGTTTATATGATGTGTCCGATGCATCTGCTTAAACTTGAGGAAAAAATCAGGGAACTGGATGACGGGCAGATACTGGAGATAATGACTGATTATGACGGTGCGCTTGAAGATATTCCCGGCTGGTGTGAAAAAACGGGAAATGAATTTTTAGGGATGAGTGAGACAGAAGATTTTTATAAATTTTATATCAGGAAGAAGGTGAAGCGAAAATGAGGAAGTGCTATTTTGACCATGTTGCGACAAACCCTCTTGACAGCCGTGTTTTTGACGCCATGATGCCTTATTTCACGGAGGACTTCGGAAATCCCCTGAGCCTTTATGGCCTTGGCACAAAGGCAAAAGAGGCAATAGAAAACGCAAGGGCGCAGGTTGCATCGCTCATTAATTCAAAGTCATCAGAGATAATCTTTACATCAAGCGGCGCCGAGGCAAATAACTTTGCGCTACGAGGCATTGCGCTTGCAAGGCAGAATGAAGGAAAGCATGTAATTGTCTCTAAGATGGAGCACCATTCAATTCTTAATTCTGCGCGGTTTCTTGAAAAGATGGGTTTTGTAGTGACTTTTCTTCCTGTGGATAAATATGGGATAGTTGACCCCGACATGGTAAAAAAATCTATAACAAAAGAGACAACGCTCATATCCGTAATCCATGCAAGTAGTGAGGTTGGGACTATAGAGCCTATAAAAGAGATAGGCAGGATTGCAAAAGAAAAAGGAATAATCTTTCATACGGATGCAGTTGCAGCAGCAGGAAATATCCCTGTTGATGTGAAAGAACTCGGCGTGGACCTTTTAAGCATGGCAGCGCATCAGTTTTACGGGCCTAAAGGCGCGGGCGCGCTTTATGTGAGAGAGGGCATGAGAATAGTTCCGCTCATCTACGGAGGGATACAGGAAAACGGAAGAAGGGCAGGCACAGAGAATGTCCCTGCAATTGTCGGAATGGGCAAGGCAGCAGAACTTGCAAAAGATGAGATGGCTGATAGAATGGAGCAGGCTAAGAAATTAAGGAATAAACTTATTAAGGGCGTATCAGACATTGAAAACATTTATCTTACAGGACATCCCGAAAACAGGCTTCCGGCACATGCGAGTTTTACAGTTGAATTTATAGAAGGCGAGGCAATGCTTCTGCTTCTTGCGGCAAAGGGCATTTATGCCGCTTCCGGTTCTGCATGTTCGTCAAAGGCATTGAAGGCATCGCCTGTTTTGCTGTCAATGGGCGTGTCTTCAAATCTGGCTCAGGGCTCGATTGTTTTTACGCTCGGGACGAGCAATACAGAGGAAGACATGGATTACCTGCTTTCTGAATTTCCGCAGGTGATAAAAAGATTAAGAGAGATGTCCCCCTATTCAAAAGGATGGGGAATGAAAGGAGAGGGTGGAGAATGTACAGTGCAAAAGTAATGGACCATTTTACAAATCCGAGGAATGTGGGAGAGATACCCGACGCTGACGGTGTCGGCACAGAGGGGAACCCTACGTGCGGGGATGTGATGCAGATTTTTATAAAGGTGAAGGACGACAGGATAGTCGATGCAAAGTTCAAGACGTTCGGATGCGGGGCTGCGATTGCGGTAAGCAGCATGATTACGGAGATGGTTAAAGGCAAGACGATTGATGAGGCGTTAGCAATATCAAAGGATACAGTTGCAAATGAATTGGGCGGACTGCCTGCACAGAAGATGCACTGCTCTAATTTAGGAGCGGATGCGCTTAAAAAAGCCATTGAAGATTACAGGAGTAAAAAGAAACAAGGGTGAGGAAAGTATTTTTGAAGCGCTTTAATGAAAAAGGCAGCGGGATTGTTGAGTCCATGCTGGTCCTTATAGTCATCAGCATTCTGGTCGTGGTGGTGATGGACCGCTATGAGACTATCATAGAGGAGGCAAAAAAAGTTGCGCTTAAGACAGAATTAAATAACCTGAGACAGGCGATTCTGTTCTTTAAGATAAAAAATGGCAGATATCCTGAAAGCCTCAAGGAACTGGTTACAAGCCATTTTGTCATACCGTACAAAGATAATACTATATTTAAGGCTAAGTATCTTGAACCGTATTCTCTTGATAAAGATAAAAATATACTTGATTCCTTTGATCTGCCTTTTGCCTATGATCCGGTCACAGGCAGAGTCTGGTCCATCAAAAAAGGTTTTGAGAACTGGTGACCTTTACCTTGCTCAGACCCTCTAATGGGGTTTACAAGTTCAATTTCAGACTGGTAATATAAAGCTCTGTAAAAACAGTGAAAAGTTAAAAGTTTCAGAAACCCTTGACTTCTAACTTACAACTCTTAACTATAAACTTATAACTATTTTTTGGAGAGGTGGCCGAGCAGGTCGAAGGCGGCGGTTTGCTAAACCGTTGTAGGGGCCAAAACCTCTACCCAGGGTTCGAATCCCTGCCTCTCCGCCAGATACAAAAGTGAAGAGTTAAAAGTGTAAAGTTAAAAGTTTTTAGGAACTCTTAACTTATAACTCATAACTTATAATTTAATTTGATTGAGGGGGGTTATATGAACAAAAAAATTGTAATAGCTGTAATGTTAAGTTTAGCGCTGGTATATTTCGCAGGCTGTAAAAAGAAAGAGCAACAGCCTGTTCCTAAGGCGCCGGCGGTGCCGCAAGGGATGGGAGTGCTTCCACAAGAACAGGCAGCGCCACAGGGGCATCAGATGATGTCAGGTGGAAAGCTTGAGGTTGTTGTCCCTGCGAATGTAAAAGGCAAGTGGGATTCAGTAAAATTTATTGTTGAGAATAAAGAGACAAAAAAAACAGAGGAATATACGGTTAAACTCAACAGCGATTGGAAAATACCGGGTTCCACCTTGAAGGTGACTGTTGGAGATTTTCTTCCTGATTTTATTATGGATGGAAGTAAAATAACTTCAGGTTCAGCCAATCTTAATAATCCTGCTGTCGGTATAAAGGTAACAGATGGTGATAAACAAATATTTCCTGCTCCCGGAAAGCAATGGGGTTGGCTGTGGTCCCGCAAAGAACTCCAATCAATGCATCCGTTTGAGCATGCAAGATTTAATATTATGCTTAAAGAGCCTGTGAAGAAGTGATAATCCGGCAATGCGCCCATAGCTCAACTGGATAGAGCGTCGGACTACGAATCCGCAGGCTGGGGGTTCGAATCCCTCTGGGCGCGCCAGAAAAAGGTTTCAATGATTACCGACAGAGATGTATTTTTCATGAGGCTGGCGCTTGAAGAGGCAAGTCTTGCTTTTTCTGAGGGTGAGGTCCCTGTAGGAGCTGTTCTTGTTATTGAAGATGTTGTTATTTCCCGGACGCACAATACCCGTGAATCATCAAAAGACCCTACTGCGCACGCAGAGCTTATTGCAATAAGAATCGGAGCAGAAAAGGGCAGTAGCTGGCGGTTAGGTGAAGCCACACTCTATGTGACAAAAGAGCCGTGTATTATGTGTGCAGGTTCAATGGTGAATGCAAGGCTCGGCAGACTTGTTTACGGCTGTAAAGATGAAAAAGGCGGAGCAGTTGACAGCCTTTATAAACTCCTGAATGACAGGAGGCTTAACCATCAGGTTGAGGTTGTTTCAGGGGTTCTTGAGGATGAATGTGCAGAGGTGTTGATAAAGTTTTTTAAGGAACGCAGATAGATTCCTGCCATACATCTATTCTTCAATTGCTTTTTTGTTTTAAACTAAAAACTACTCACTGATAACTGTTGTTATGGAGAGGTGCCAGAGAGGCTGAATGGGGCGGTCTCGAAAACCGTTGTGGGGGCAACTTCACCGGGGGTTCAAATCCCTCCCTCTCCGCCATGAAAAACAGTTTAAAGTTTGGAATTGAAAGTTAAGAGTTAAGACTAACTTACAAAATCAAGAAAGGATGGCGCTGAAGTATGGATAGGATTCTTGAAAGAAGTAAATATTTAATCTTGATTGCCATTGTCTCTGCAGCGCTTATCGCACTCAGCCATTTCGGAGGCAAGGACTGAAAGCCTTTAATTTTTAAAGCGAATTATTTATATATATAACTTCAAATTATAAGGAATACTATGGAAAGAAAAATCGGGAAAGTTTTGATTGCAAATCGCGGCGTCCCTGCGGTGAGGGTTATGCACACATGCAGGGACAGAAAAATTCCTACCACGGCTGTTTACAGCACCCCTGACAGGCTTGCCCATCATGTGTTCATGGCTGATACTGCTGTGCATATAGGCGAGGCGCCGCCCATAGAGTCCTATCTCAATATGGATAAGATGATAGATGCTGCCCTTAGAAGCGGTTCGGATGCAATACATTCAGGATGGGGCTTTCTTGCAGAGAATGCGGAGTTTGCGAAAAAGGTGATAGATGCAGGACTTATATGGATAGGGCCTTCTCCTGAAGTCATTAAAATGATGGGTGACAAGATTAAGGCAAAGGCGCTTGCACAAAAGTCGAATGTGCCTACTATCCCGGGCATTAGCAATGTAACAAATGTCGAACAGATTAAGAAATGGATGAACGACGAGGATGTAAGTTTCCCGATTATGATAAAGGCGGCTGCAGGCGGCGGCAAGGGCATGGTGAAGGTAGAGAGCAATGAACAGATTCCACAGGCATTTTCACAGGCACGTTCCGAGGCAAAGAAGTCATTTGGAGACGAAACAATACTCGTTGAAAAATACGTTGAGCGGGGCAGGCATATTGAAGTGCAAATAGTTGCAGACAACTATGGGAATGTAGTTCATCTCTTTGAGAGGGAATGCACCCTTCAGAGGCGAAACCAGAAGATAATTGAGGAAGCGCCTTCTCCAAGCATGGACGAGGGGCTGAGACAGGAGATATGTATAACTGCTGTAAGGCTTATGAGGGAGATTGGATATACGAGTGCAGGTACGGTTGAGTTCATCTTTGATGCGCCTTCGAAGAAGTTTTACTTTCTTGAGGTGAATACAAGGCTTCAGGTTGAACACGGAATAACAGAGCTTATAACAGGCCTTGACATAGTGGGCATTATGCTTGATGTTGCCATGAATAAGAAACTTCCTTTCAGGCAGTCTGACATAAGACCGAACAGGTGGGCTCTTGAGGTGAGGTTGAATGCAGAAGACCCAAAGACTTTCAGCCCGTCATTCGGTACGATTACAAGGCTGCAGGTTCCAATGGGGCCGGCTGTCAGAGTAGCATCAGGAGTGTATGAGGGAGCGGATATCCCGCCGTACTATGATTCTCTTTTCATGCTGTTAATGACAGCAGGAGCAGACAGGGCTGATGCAATAAGGGTTATGGATCGTTCCCTGAGCAGAAACCTGCGGGTAGAGGGAGTGAAGACCCTTGCCCCTCTTTTGCTGAGCATAATAAGGCACCCCAAATTCATAGAGGGAGAGTTCTCCACAAGATTTATTGAGGAGCATATGGATGAACTTATTTCCATGTTTAAGGAGAAGAACAGCGAAGATGAGGGATTAAAGGTTGCAAGATATGTTGCAGAGATATCTGCGCTTGGACCTCGGCAGTGGATGTGATTAAAAAGTTAAGAGTTGAAAGTAAAAAATTAAAAATTAAAAATGAGAAAAGAGAAGAAAAAAGAAAATAACATTTTAGTCAAGCCCGGGATGACTCCTAAAGAGATTGTGAAGGCAGTGCGCTCTCTCAGGGGTGTATGCCTCACATCTGTGGGGATGCGTGATGCAGGACAGTCTGATTTTAAGAACAGGCACAGGATATATGACCTCAAGACTCTTGCTCCATACTACAACCGGATGGGACTATTCAGCGCTGAATGTCATGGCGGCGCAAGATGGCATGTTGGGATAATGAACAGGAGGGAAAGCCCTGTTGAAGAGATAGATATCCTCAGGGAACTGATGCCAAATGTCCTTCTTCAGACGCTTATACGTGAGACAAATCTCTTCGGGTACAGACCCTATCCTAAAAATGTTATCGAGCATGTTGTATCAAAAGTTGATATAGATGTATGGAGATGTTTTTCTTTCTTAAACGATGTAAGGAACATGCGTTCTGTTGCAGAAGTCGTGATGAAAAGGGGAAGGCTCTTTGAGCCCACAATATCCTTTACTGTAGCAGACTGGGCAACAAACGAATATTATCTCGGCGTTGTGCGCGACATTATCGGTCTGTGCGGTGGAATTGACGAGATAGTCCTTTGCATTAAGGATATGGCCGGAGTAGGAGATGTCAACAGGATAGGGAACCTTATAGATGCAATAAAGCAGAAATATCCGGAGCTTGTTATCAATTACCACCGGCATATAACAGATGGGCTTGCAATCCCTGCATTTTTAGCTGCGGCAAAGGCAGGTGCAAAGATATTTGATGTGCAGGAAGATTCCCTTGTGCGGTTTTATGGGCATTCGCCCATTCTTAGTGTGCAGGCATATTTTGAGCAATCAGGCATCCCCGTTCATATTGACAGAAAAGAGGCTGAGGAAGCAGTACAAAAGGTCAGGGAATGGATTGGACACTACGAATGGGCTGAATCACCTTTCAAGGGATACGACCACACAGTGACGCTCCACAAGATGCCGGGAGGCGCATTCCCGAGTTCATTTGAGCAGGCACAAAAGGCCGAATTTCTTCATCTCATGCCTGCGATACTGAAACTGATGTCACTTTATAACAGGATTGTGAAGTATTTTGATGTCACGCCCGGCTCCCAGATTACGTGGGTTACATGCAGCGGCATAGTGAACAGATATGCAAAGGAGCGCGGAGATGCAGGAGTAAAGCATATAATCGAACTCATGACAAAATTCGTTGAAGAAAAGACTCTGGATTTTGATGCGATGGATAAGGATGAGCAGGAGGAACTGCTCATGCTCTTCAGAAATGCACCCGGAGACTTCAAAAACCTTTTACTTGGGAATTACGGAAAACTTCCTGTAGGCTGGCCTGCAGAATGGGTATACAGAAGCACATTCGGAGAAGAATGGGAAGAAAAGACAAAAGAAAGAAGGGAACTTTCACCCCTCGATTCAATGCCTGGCGACGACCTCGAAAAGATAAGAAGGGAACTGTCCGAAAGCCTCGGCAGGGAGCCGAATGAGGAAGAGTTTATATTATATCTCATGCATCCGAAGGATGCTGTTGAATATATAGAGTTTCGCGAAAAATACGGAGAGGCGCCATTGGTTCTTCCTACGGATGTCTGGAGAGAAGGACTTAAAAAATCCGGCGACAGGGTGGATTTTGAACTCTGGAGAAAACCCTATACAATAGAGCTTCTATCAATAGGAGCAGAGAATGACGGTATCATCCATGTTGTTATGAAGGTAAATAACAAGACAAGGGTCTATCCTGTTGAGACGCCGAGGGCTAAGAAGATTGAGATAAGGATGGCTAAAGGGCACAACGAGATCGGTGCACCGATTAATGGGAACATCTGGAGAATCGGCAATCATGAAAGGGGAAGTATTAAGGCTGGAGATATTGTCCATAAAGGAGAGGAGATTGCAAACCTTGAGGCAATGAAGATGGAAAATGCCATCATAGCTCCCTTTGATGCCCAGATCGCAGAGGTCTGCGTAAAACTTAATGACACTGTCCATGAAGGACAGTTACTTTTTGTCATTGAAAAGGCGTAGTGTTTTGGTTTTAATAAGATTGCATAGAAAACCAGATGAAAAAGCTTTATAAGGGGATTCACAAATTTCAAGGGTCATATTTTAAGAAGGGGAAAGTCTTTTTTAAACGGCTTTCAAAAAGGCAAGAACCGGAAGTCCTTTTTATCACATGCTCTGATTCACGCATAGACCCTAATCTGGTTACTCAAAGCAAACCCGGTGAGATTTTTATCGTAAGGAATGTGGGGAATATTATTCCTCCATATGACGCCATAAAGGACAAAAACAGCGTTGCAGCAGCGATAGAATTTGCAGTATTGAGCTTAAAGGTAAAAGATATTATTGTGTGCGGCCATTCAAATTGCGGCGCCATGGAGGCGCTTTATAAGGATGAAAGAGAATTGACAAATATGCCCCATTTAAAAGACTGGCTGAAGTTGGCTGATTCTGTGAGAAATATTGTTTTGAAGCATTATCCTGAAACGTCTGCAGAAATCCGACAGAGGATTACCGAAGAAGAAAACGTTTTGTGTCAACTGCATAATATTCAAACATATCCGTGTGTTCGGGAGGCATTAGACTCAGGTGCGCTTCACCTGCATGGCTGGAACTACAATATCGAGACAGGCAAGATTTACGCTTACGACACAGATGCGGATATGTTTAAAGAAGTCGGATTAAGCAAAACTCCGGATAATGGGTTTAAAGGCGCTGAATGAATTCATTTCTCTTAAAGAGTATCAACCATACAAAAAAGCTTATAATAGCAATAGTCGGTTTTACAGTGCTGTTAATCGGACTTGCCATGATTGTGCTGCCAGGCCCTGCCTTTATAGTAATTCCTGTTGGGCTTGGGATACTTGCGCTGGAATTTGCATGGGCGCGCAGGTTGCTGAAAAGGGTAAAATATAAAATTCAGAATTTTAAAAAAGGAGGAATTACAGATGAAACCAAGTGAAAGGGAAGCAGAGTATATCGCAAGGATGGAGTATGAGAGATTGAAGAAGATCGAGGAGGAAAAGCATAAGAAACTTAAAGCAGAGGAAAAGAATAAGTTGAAAGAACTTCATTACATGAGATGTCCGAAGTGCGGCATGGAGATGATAGAGATTGATTATAAGAGCATAAAAGTTGATAAGTGCTCTGAGTGCGAAGGTATATGGCTTGATGCAGGAGAACTTGAGGCTGTGTCAAAGCTTGAGAAAGGCGGACTGGAAAAGTTGTTTAGCGTATTTAAAAAGTAAAATGGCCGTTGGGTGGATATTAATTATTTGGGGGTTCATGATATGCCGGCTTTTTTAGCGTCGCTCATCTTTGTTGTTTTAGCAGAAATGGGTGACAAGACACAGCTTCTTGCGATGGCTTTTGCCTGCAGGTATCGCTGGCAGACGGTCATGTGGGGCGTATTTGCCGCAACTGCGGCAAACCATCTTATGGCTGCTGCACTGGGTAATTACCTGAACGCAATTGTGCCCATGGAATATGTAAAGACAGCGGCGGCTGCATCTTTCATCATTTTTGGCTTGTGGACTATACGCGGAGACAAACTGCAAGATGAGGACAAAAAATATAAATTCAGTCCTTTCTGGACAGTAACGATAGCTTTTTTCATAGCTGAGATGGGCGACAAGACCCAATTGGCAACTATAGCCCTTGCAGTGGAATACAACACCATAATCCCTGTCTGGCTTGGGACAACGCTTGGTATGCTCATTTCCAATGCCATTGGGATAATATTTGGAAACGTGATGGGCAAGAGGATTCCTGAGAATGCGATAAAATGGGCTGCTGCAATGATATTTATCGGTTTCGGCATCTATGGCCTGTATGATATTATTCCGGAGCATATCTGGAACCCTGCCATTGTTGCGGCCGGCGCTGCCCTGCTCGGGCTTTCCATATATGTCATGTACAGGATAGGAGGCAAAGAGCCTCAGTTGGCGAATGTCTGCGAGAGGGTTGAAGCCCTCGGCAAAAAAACATGATTCAGACAGAGGATCAGTCGTCATATAAATCATAAAAAGAAATGGTTCCCTCAGGAACTGTTTGATTAATTCTAAAGGGGCATATATGCGCTGGCACCAGAAAGAGACTAAAGATATATTAGACGGCCTGCAGTCGTCTTCAAAAGGGCTTTCTTCAGAAGAGGCGCAGAAGCGGCTGCTCGAATATGGCCCGAATGAATTAAAGGAAAAAGAAAAGAGAACTCTTTTTATGATGTTCCTTGGCCAGTTCAAGGACTTCATGATACTCATCCTTATCGGAGCTGCAATAATTTCCGGCATTATCGGCGAACCCGCGGATACCATAGCCATTATAGTAATCGTTGTCCTTAATGCCGTCATAGGATTTATTCAGGAATACAGGGCAGAAAAGGCGATGGCAGCATTGAAAAAAATGGCAGCGCAGATTGCCACTGTAATAAGAGATGGAAAGCCTGCAAATATCCCCGCAGTAGAAATTGTTCCGGGCGACATTGTATTGCTTGAGGCAGGGAAGGTAGTTCCGGCTGATATGAGGCTGATAGAAACCGCACAGTTGAAAGTTGAAGAGGCAGCCCTTACCGGCGAATCTATCCCGGTAGAAAAACATATAAAGGCATTGCATGACGAGATGCTGCCGCTTGGTGACAGAAAAAATATGGCATACAAAGGCACTACCGTGTCTTACGGCAGAGGCGCCGGTATTGCAGCGGCTACCGGGATGGACACCGAGCTTGGAAAGATTGCAACCATGCTTCAGGAGGAAGAAGAGGTCAAAACACCCCTTCAAAAAAGGCTCGCTGCATTTGGGAAGAAGCTTGCCATTGCTGTGCTTGCAATATGCGCAATTGTTTTTGGTATCGGGATATTAAGAGGTGAACAGCCCTTGCTGATGCTTCTGACCGCCATATCCCTTGCCGTAGCAGCGATTCCTGAAGCGCTTCCGGCTGTGATAACCATTTCCCTTGCCCTCGGCGCAAAGAAGATGGTTAAGCAGAATGGCCTGATAAGAAAGCTCCCTGCTGTTGAGACCCTCGGCTCCGTCACATACATATGCTCCGACAAGACAGGGACGCTGACACAGAACCGGATGAGTGTGGAAGAGATGTATATAGGCGGGGAAATACTTAAAAGTGAAGAGTTAAAAGTTAAAAGTGGGAGAATAGAACAACTCTTAACTCTCAACTCTCAACTCTCAACTTTTTTCACTGCAATTGCTTTAAGCAATGACGCGAAACCTGACAGGGACGGCAATATCATCGGCGATCCTACAGAGGTAGCTCTTTTTTCTGCTGCCAGAGAAAACGGATTCGATAAGTCTTCGCGTGAAGAGTTGTTCCCGAGAGTTGAGGAGATACCGTTTGATTCCGAGAGAAAATGCATGACGACATTTCATGAAGTGAAAAGTGAAAAGTTAAAAATTAAAAGTGAAGAATTAGAGAAGCTTTTAACTCCTAACTCCCAACTTCTAACTTTCAACTTTGTTTCTTTCACAAAAGGCGCTATTGAAGTTCTTCTGGAAAAATCAGACGGCATCCTCAAATCAGGCGGGACAGTAAAGATAGACAGGGAAGAGATTCACAGAGTTAATGAAAGGATGGCTGCTGACGGACTCAGGGTTCTCGGCATTGCAATGAGGGGATGGAATGAGCTTCCCTCAGACATGTCCCATGAGAATGTGGAAAGAGGGCTTATAATCATAGGCCTTGTAGGAATAATGGACCCTCCGAGGGAGGAGGCAAGGGAGGCAGTGGCAATGTGCCAAACTGCAGGGATAAAACCCGTTATGATTACAGGAGACCATCCGATTACAGCATGGGCAATTGCGCGGAGGATTGGAATGCTTGGAGATGAGGATGTAAATTTCAACCTTATAACAGGGAGGGAGCTTGAAAAACTCTCTCTTAAGGAATTTGAAGAGAGGGTTGAGAACATTCAGGTCTATGCCCGTGTTGCGCCAGAACAGAAACTGAAGATTGTGAAGGCGCTTCAGGACAAGGGACAGTTTGTTGCAATGACAGGAGACGGTGTGAATGATGCTCCTGCATTAAAGAGAGCGGACATCGGCGTTGCAATGGGGATTACAGGAACAGACGTCTCAAAAGAGGCTGCTCATATGATACTCCTTGATGATAATTTTGCCACTATAGTGAAGGCTGTAAGAGAGGGCAGAAAGATATATGACAATATAAGAAAGTTTATAAAGTACCTTCTTACAACAAACTCAGGAGAGATATGGACCCTCTTCCTCGCACCCCTTGTCGGCTTGCCGATTCCGCTTCTGCCGATCCATATACTCTGGATAAACCTTGTTACAGACGGGCTTCCTGCCCTTGCCCTCTCTGCCGAGCCTGCAGAGGGAGATGTGATGAGCGGGCCTCCGAGGCATCCGAAGGAGAGCATATTTGCCCACGGATTAGGACTACATGCCATATGGGTGGGTCTCTTGATGGGTGGAGTTGTTCTGTTTGTCCAGGCATGGTCTATCAAAACTGAACATGCCCATTGGCAGACAATGGTGTTTACCGTTCTCTGCCTGACACAGCTCGGCCATGTCCTTGCCATAAGGTCTGAGAGGGAGTCGTTATTTAAAATCGGATTGTTTTCGAATAAATATCTCCTCGGCGCAGTGATATTTACATTCATCCTGCAGATGGCGACTATATATGTGCCTTTCTTAAATCCCATATTCAAGACAGAGCCGCTTACTTTAAATGAACTGGTGTTTACACTCGTCCTGTCATCTGTGGTATTCTTTGCAGTGGAAATAGAAAAATTAATCAGGAGGCGGAGATGTCGAATATAGTAATGGAAACTAATTTATCCGATGTTAAATTTCTGAGAAGAGGGAAGGTGCGTGATGTCTATGAAATAGATGACTATCTTCTGATAATAGCAACTGACAGGGTCTCTGCATTTGATGTCGTTCTTCCGAATGGAATTCCTGATAAGGGCAGGATTCTTACACAGATTTCAATATACTGGTTCAACCGGATGAAGGACATAATAGAAAACCATATTGTTGCAACAGATGTAAAAGACTATCCGAAGGTTCTGCATAAATACAAAGACATCCTTGAAGGCAGGAGCATGCTCGTTAAGAAGGCAAAGCCCATGCCTGTTGAATGCATTGTAAGGGGTTATCTCTCAGGTTCAGGGTGGAAGGAATACAAAAAATCAGGCACAGTCTGCGGCATAAAACTTCCTGACGGGCTTGTTGAATCCGCAAGGCTTGATGAGCCGATATTCACTCCAAGCACTAAAGCGGAAGAGGGGCATGACATAAATATAAGTTTTGATGAGACGAGAAAGCTTGTCGGTGATGATACTGCAAACAAGCTCAGGGATACAAGCCTCAGAGTCTATAAAAAGGCGAGGGAGATGGCAGAGAAGAAAGGAATAATAATCGCTGATACGAAGATGGAATTCGGCGTCTATAATGATAAGTTGCTTCTGATTGATGAAATCCTTACGCCTGATTCATCGCGCTTCTGGTCTATGAAGGATTATAAGCCCGGGAAAGGTCAGGACAGTTTTGACAAGCAGATCGTCCGAGATTATCTTTTAACCCTCGATTGGAACCAGACATATCCCGGCCCCAAACTTCCTGATGAGATTGTTGAAAAGACAGCGGCAAGGTACAGGGCGATATTGGGGATATTGACGGGGTAGGAGTTGCTGGGGATGAAGAGATTATTGTAAGTTTCACTCATCCTGCTTTTTCGCCTTGAACTTGCCTGTAAATGTCATAAAGAGGTAAACAATCAGCGGGATAATGAATGCTATGTCAACTACGCGCATTTGTGAAGATACGGAGGTGAAAAGCATCTGTCCGAGGACCATGCCAAAAAATGCACAGGCGATTGAGAGCCCAAGAAATCCACAGAGCCTCCAGAAATTAGTCCAGAAGACATCTTTTAAAAACCAGCTAATTACTGTTGCTACTGCTCCGGCAGTAAATGCGATGGCGAGGAATGCCGGTTCCGGCATCTTTTTCAGAATTTCAAATCTGAGAGTTGCAAGGCCCAGAAGAGCCATGCTCCATAATGAGAGGGACAGGAATATGAGAATCAACAGAGAAATTTTTAATGTATTCTTATACCAAGTTTTCTCATGCAGCCTGTCATGCAAATAGCCGATGCGGTCAAGCGCTCCGAACAATACAAAGACCGCTGCGACAACGCCTGCGATTGTAATTAAGAATCCGAGAATAAAGCCGGGGATTCCGTATTTTTGATACTGTGAGATTCCGACTGTGAGGGCGATGATTATTAGAAAGACGAGAAGAATGCGCTCAACCATAAAACCGCGGTCATTTCTTACAAGCTTTAGCATTGTTACCACGTAAGGGAAAGAATTGACTTTACATCCGACTGAAGCCGGTTGAATTTACATTTGAGCGCCATGCACTGCTCTGAGCGGTAACAGTTGCCGTCTTTTATAACAACATGGATGTGAATGCCTGTCTCTTCTGCATAAGGACAAGGCAGATGCAGTTTTCTTGTAGACTCGGAATAGTGTTTTTCCTTTATAGCCGGCTGCATAGATTTTTACCTGTTTTTTAATTTTGTGAGCAGAAGCCCTATGTACTTGTTAATCGGATTGCCTCGTGAGAGAAACGGCAGAGGAGATTTTTTCCTGGTCCCGAGTTTTTTGATTTCCCACAGCAGGTCGTGATTAGCCCCGTCAATCTTTAACCCGCTATTAAATGCGGCAAGGGCTGCTTTTTTTTCTCCGCCGGCAACGTAGGCCCTGCCAAGGTTAAGATACAGCGTGGCGTGGATGGATTTGGTTATAGGCGGGAATGCAAGGTCAAGCCTTTCCATGGCCTTCTTGCATATATTTATCCCCCTGGTATATTTTTTATCAACAATTGCTGTGAGGCATCCGTAATAGGATACAATGAGCGGGTCTTCGGAGTATTCCTCAACCGCTTCCCTTAATATTTTTAATGCCTCCTTATTGTTTTTCCTTGCGAGAAGTTTTTTTGCGGTGTCAAGATACTCTGTCTTTTTCCTGCTTTCTTTAAGTAGGGCTGTAAATTCTTCAATGGCGCTCTTATGATGATTCTCCATAAACTCATGGAGCTTATCCTCATAGTCTTTTTTGTCCATAATATCAGAGCAATCCTCTTTTTTTGAATAAACTATTTCCCCTTTATGGTAAATGAGGGTTGTGAGCAGGGGTTCTTTGATTCCGCCGTGCTCTGTCTGGACATGATAGCTTTTTTCTCCGAGCTTAATGTTTACGTTAAACCTGAGCGGGATGTCTGAGGTAATGTGCAACTGGCCTGATTTCTCTGTCATATAACACATTATCTAACAAGATTTTGATAATTAAATCAAGCTGAAAACACGAAACATCTTATATAATATCCCATGCTTATACTCGGAATAGACACATCATGCGATGACACTGCTGCCGCTGTTGTTGAGAACGGTGTCAGAATAGTTTCCAATATTGTCTCAAGCCAGACGGATATTCACAAAAAATACGGAGGCATTGTTCCGGAGCTTGCATCGCGAAGGCATATAGAGATGATACTGCCTGTTGTTGATGAGGCGTTGAAGGGCGCAGGCGCAGGGCTTGAAGACGTCTCGGCTGTTGCGGTCTGCCATGGGCCCGGATTGATCGGCTCTCTTCTTGTCGGATGCTCATTTGCAAAGGCATTATGTTTTTCAAAGAATATTCCTTTGCTCGCGGTAAATCACCTTGAGGGGCACATGTTTTCCTGTTTTCTGGAAGAACCGCAGCCGGAATTTCCGTTCATCTCGCTGATAGCATCAGGCGGCCACACGAGCCTTTACCGCGTTGACGGTTTTGGGAAATACAGAGAACTCGGCAGGACCAGGGATGACGCGTCAGGCGAGGCTTATGACAAGATATCCAAGCTTCTTGGGCTTGGTTATCCGGGAGGCCCTATAATTGACAAGCTTGCATCCGAAGGAAATCCAAAGGCGATAGATTTTCCAAGGCCGTATCTTCCTGAATCATTTGATTTCAGCTTCAGCGGTTTGAAGACAGCAGTGAGAATGGCTATCAGCGTTCAGCAGTTAGCGGTCAGTGAAAAAAAGCTGAAGGCTGATAGCTGTAAGCTGAAAGCTGATTTATCACTCGCAGATATTGCCGCCTCATTTCAGGCATGCATGGTTGATGTGCTTGTAAGAAAGACAGAATGGGCGATAAAAAAAGAGGGCCTAAGGCGTGTCACTCTCTCAGGCGGCGTATCGGCAAACAGCGAATTAAGAAAGAGAATGAAAGAAATGGGAGATGAAAGGGAAGCAGAGATATTTATTCCATCCATAAATCTGTGCACGGATAATGCTGCCATGATTGCCTCGGCAGGGTATAATCACTTTTTAAATAAGGACTTTGCAGGAGCAAGCCTGAATCCCAAGGCATACCTTCCGCTTTAGCCGATGCGGTTTATCGGATTAATACAGCGCCCTGACAAAGCTTATGTATTCCTGCGGCGGGTCTATGATTTCAATGCCTATGCTGTCTGTTAAACCGTCCGGCGGCATCTTGTAATAGGCCCATTTTGTTATGCCGCGGAGGTGGATTGTTTCTCCTGTTGAGAGTTTTAGCCTCAATTCAATCTCTGTGCCGGCAGCATATTTTTTATTATCGCTTGAAGTTGTGGTAAGCATGTAGATGCCGGATTCTGAGATATTCTCTATGAAGACAGCATATTTTTCATTGCCGGATATCCGCTCAGCCTTCAGATTGACCCGTATTCTCCTGAAACGCCTTTTTTCCATGGGGCTATTTTAGCATATCCCGGCTTAAAGTAAAGGGGCGAAAATTATCTGTGTCTGCAATTTCAGGAACGGCTTATATCTTCTTTTTTCTGAAGACAAGGATTGCCGCAACAGCGGACAGGAATAGTAAAACGCTTATCCCCTGCGATATTGAGATATTTCCAAAGAGAAAGCCTCTCACCTCATCGCCTCTGAAGAATTCCACAGTAAACCTGATGACAGAGTAAATTAAAAGGTATGCCCAGAATAACTGTCCTTTGAATGACTGGCGCTTTCTCAGGGTTATGAGTATAAGAAAGTTTATGAATTCTCCCGCTGATTCGTATAACTGTGTTGGATGAAGTGGAATGCCAATCCTTGCAAGGGATTCAGGGTCAAGGAATGTCACTGCCAGAGGACATCCTTCCGCAGGGCTTCCGTAACAGCAGCCTGCTGAGAAGCATCCAAGCCTTCCGATTGCATGCCCGATTGCAAGTGACGGCGCGAAAATATCAGCGGTAGCCCGGATATCAAGCCCTTTCTTTTTTGCATACCAGACAGCAACTGGAATTGCGAATATAACGCCTCCGTAGAATACAAGGCCGCCTTCCCAAATTTTGAATATGTCCAGAGGGTTTCTCAGAAAATGGCCTGCCTCCACAAGCACAAAGAAAAGCCTTGAGCCTATCAGCGCTGCAATGAGCATGTAAAAACCAAGGTCCACGATTTTATCTGAAGAGATTCCCTGTTTCTTGGCCTGTCTTACGGCAAGCGCAAGCCCGAGCAAAAAACCTGCGGCAATGAGAACGCCGTAGGTATGTATCGTCAGCGGGCCTATTCTAATTAATATCGGATGCATTAGTGGTTCCCTCATGTTTTTTTAAAAACAATTTTATAAATATCAATCCTATTCCTATTGTCAGCGCTGAGTCCGCAACATTGAATGCCGGCCAGTGATGCCTGCCTGCAAAAACATCTATGAAATCAACGACAGAGCCTCTGAAGAGCCTGTCTATCAAATTCCCTATTGCGCCTCCGAGAATGAGAGAAAGCCCTAATGGGTCTTCTTTCTCTTTTATAAGCATAAAAAAGATGACTCCAATTGCAATGAGGGATATGATTATAAAGATGTTATTCCCGAAACTTTTGAACATGCCGAATGCAGCGCCTTCATTTCTCAGGTTCACGAGATGGAGAAATGGGAGAAGTTCAACCGGCTTGAAAGTACTTATAAGTTTATCCGCGAGATATTTTGTTGCCTGGTCCAAGATTACAAGCAGGGGGATAATGATAAAAGCTGTTTTTTTCATTTAACGACATTATAACATCTATCGCATAATTCAGCGGCGCCGGTGTGTGTTCCAACGGATGCGCTCCAGTTCCAGCAGCGCCCGCATTTTTTGCCGCTGGCCCGTTCTACAATGACTGACATGCCTTTTATCTCTTCGCTTTCATAAGCGCTGTCTATTTTTCCTGATGCCTGCTTTGCCTCTGCTGATGAGACGATAAAAAGCGCCGGAAGGAATTCTTTATATTCATTCAGGAGATTAAACTCATTTTCAGGAAGGCATATAATCACCTTTGCCTCAAGAGAGTTGCCTATGAACTTGTTCTGCCTCTTAAGCTCAAGAGCCTTGTTTGTCGCATTTCTTATTGCTATGAGTTTTGCCCATTTTTCTTCAAGCGCCGGATCGAGGTATTTTTCATCTGCCATCGGGAAAGGCGAAAGAAACACGCTCTCCTCTTTTTTGCCGGCAATGAATCTCCATATCTCTTCTGCCGTGAAAGAAATTACCGGAGCCATAAGCCCGGTCATAGATAAAAGTATTCTGTTTAAAACCCACTGTGCAGCCCTTCTTTCTTTTGAATCAGCTTTGAAGGTGTATAGCCTGTCTTTGAGAATATCAAGATAAAAGGAGCTCATATCCACAACGCAGAAGTTATGCAGGAGATGATAAACTTCATGGAAGTCAAATCTCTCGTATGCAGATGTGATTTTTGCAGTCAGAGTCTGAAGTCTTGACATGGCCCACCTGTCTATCTCAAGCAGGTCCTTGCTATAATCTTTTCCGTCCTTCCCGTCAAAATCAGAAAGATTGCCGAGCAGAAATCTTGCGGTATTCCGAATTTTTCTGTAGGCCTCTGTAAGCCTGTCTATAATTTCCTTTGATATCCTGACATCATCCCTGTAATCTTCAGCAGAGACCCACAGCCTCAGTATCTCGGCGCCGTTTGCTTTAATGATCTCCTGCGGCGCAACAACATTGCCGAGAGACTTTGACATCTTCTTGCCTGAGCCGTCCATTACAAATCCGTGCGTAAGGACTGTTTTATACGGAGATGTCCCCCTTGTTCCCACTGACGTAAGAAGGGAACTCTGGAACCACCCTCTGTGCTGGTCGCTGCCCTCAAGATACATATCAGCGGGCCAGGAGAGCTTCGCATTTTTCTCCATTACGGCAGCGTGGCTTACGCCTGAATCAAACCATACATCCAGTATGTCCATCTCTTTTGAAAAAGATGTCCCGCCGCATTTTTCGCATTTGTATCCTGACGGCAGAAATTCCTCTGCTTTTTTCATGAACCATATATCAGCCCCGTTTTCCTCAACGTGCTTTGTGATTGCATCAAGAACCGAATCTTTTTTGACAAATTCTCCGCAGCCTTCGCAGCTGATAAGCGTTATAGGCACTCCCCAGGCCCTCTGTCTTGATATGCACCAGTCAGGCCTGCCTGAGACCATATTGTATATTCTGTCTCTGCCCCATTTAGGAATCCAGTTGACTCTGTCTATCTCCTCAAGGCATTTTCCCCTGAGGCTGTTATGCTCAACAGATATGAACCACTGCTCTGTTGCGCGGAATATGACAGGTTTTTTGCACCTCCAGCAGTGAGGATAGGAATGTGTTATCTTTTCTTCCTTGATGAGCGCATTTTTGCTTTTCAATATCTCAATTATCTGTGCGTTTGCCTTGAATACGAACTGCCCTTCAAGTTTTCCTGCCTGTTTTGTGAATTTACCTTTGTCATCAACAGGCGCATAAATATCAAGCCCGTATTTTAAGCCTGTTTTATAGTCGTCCTCGCCGTGGCCGGGCGCAATGTGAACTATTCCTGTTCCTTCTTCAAGGGATACAAATTCTCCGAGTACAGCCCTTGATTCCCTCAGGATAAAAGGATGCTCTGCATTCACGCCTTCAAGCTCTCTGCCTGTTATCTTTGCAATAATCTTTCCGTCCAAGCCGATTCTTTCTTTCAGCGCTTCAAGCCTTCCCTCAGCAACAATGTAGACTTCATCACCCTGTTCAACGGCAGCATAAACAAGTTCGGGATGAAATGCGAGTGCAAGATTTGCAGGCAGTGTCCACGGAGTAGTTGTCCATATTACAAAAAAGATCTTTTTGCCCTTCAACGAGGGCATCTTATCTCCAAACTCCGAACTCTCCACTCCGAACTTTACAAATACAGACGGCGACTCCTTCTCAGCATATTCCACCTCTGCCTCTGCTAATGCAGTAACACAGGATGGGCACCAGTGCACAGGTTTCTTGCCTTTATATGCATAGCCTTTTTTTACAAATTCTAAAAATTCCCTGACAATCGTCGCTTCATATCCGTATGACATTGTGAGATACGGCTCTTGCCAGTCTCCCATAACTCCGAGCCTCTTGAATTCCTCTCTCTGAATGTCCACAAATTTTTCTGCGTATTCCTTGCAGAGCTTTCTTTTCTCAAGGATGTCAACCTTGTCTTTTTTTTCTCCGAGGTTTTTGTCCACCTGAAGCTCAATCGGAAGGCCGTGGCAGTCCCAGCCCGGAACGTATGGCGAATAAAAACCCTGCATGGATTTGAATTTTACTATTATGTCCTTGAGTATCTTATTAAGCGCATGCCCGATATGGATGTGGCCGTTAGCATAAGGAGGGCCGTCATGGAGGATGTAATGTTTACTGCCTGAATTTTTGTTTTGCAGCTTTTCGTATATCTTATTCTCTTCCCAGAACCTGAGCATTTCAGGCTCTTTCTGTGTAAGGTTCGCCTTCATGGGAAAACCTGTCTGTGGAAGATTGAGAGTGTCTTTTATGTCTTTTGCCATGTCAGAAAATGCTCCCCTTGTCTTATTTCTCTTCTGCTTTTTCTTTCTTCTGCGCAGCCTTATCAGCGATTATCTTCTGCGCCTGGTGTGAAGGCACTTCTTCGTAATGCGAAAATTCCATTGAATACAGCCCTCTTCCTGATGTGAGGCTGTGGAGCTGGTTTGCGTATGTCAGCATCTCGGACATAGGCACTAAGGCTGTTATCTTCTGGTTTCTCGCCTGTGATTCAACTCCCTGAACCTTGCCCCTCTTTGAATTGAGGTCGCCTATAACTGCGCCGAGGGCCTCATCAGGAGTTGTTATCTCTACTTTCATTACGGGTTCAAGGAGTATCGGCTTTGCATTTTCAACAGCCTTTTTTATACCCAATGACCCTGCAATCTTAAACGCCATTTCCGATGAATCCACTGTATGATATGAGCCGTCATAAAGGGTTACTTTTACATCCACCATAGGATAACCGGCAATTATCCCTTCGTGCATTGCATCTACAATTCCTTTTTCTACAGCAGGTATATATTGCCTTGGTATTGATCCTCCGACTATATTATCGACAAACTCAAAGCCCTTGCCTCTCGGCCTCGGCTCTATCTTTATCCGGCAGTCTCCGTACTGTCCTCTTCCGCCTGACTGTTTTTTATACCTGCCCTGCGCATCGGATGAAGCCCGGATTGTTTCCCTGTATGGAATCTTCGGAGTTTTCATGACAACCTCAACTCCGAACTTTCTCTTCAACCTTTCAAGCGCAACTTCAAGATGCACCTGTCCCATGCCTGAGAGTATCATCTCTTTTGTCTCTTCGTCCCTGTGGAATTTAATGGTCGGGTCTTCTTCAAGCATCCTGTGAATGCCTGTGCTGACTTTTTCTTCGTCCCCTTTGCTTTTCGGCGCTATAGCATAGGAGATTATCGGTTCTGCAAACTTCACCTTCTCAAATATAATGGGATGAGCCTCGTCTGAGAGCGTGTCTCCGGTGTTTGTCTCTTTGAGTTTTGATACAACTCCTATCTCGCCGGGCCCTAAACTGCTTGCCGGTATCTGTTTTTTGCCGAGGAGATAGAATATCTGGCCTATTCTTTCTTTCGCTCCTGATGTTGCATTCAGCACAGTTGAATCGGCCTTCAGCGCGCCTGAATAGACTCTGAACACAGACAGCTTTCCCGCATAAGGGTCTGCTATTGTCTTAAAGACGTATGCGGAGAACGGCTCTTTTTCGTCAGGCTTTCTCTGCACGTCTTTTGAGTCTTTCGGATTTTTGCCTTTAATGGGAAAAATTCTTACGAGGTCATGGGGAGAAGGCAGGCAGAGCATTATTGCATCCATGAGCTGGGGGATGCCTATGTTTTTGGTTGCTGAGCCGCATACAACAGGGATAAACCTTCTTGACAGAGACCCCTCTTTTATCCCTCTTATAATTTCTTCCTGTGTCAGTTCACCGCCTTCAAGGTATTTTTCAAGGAGCGCGTCTTCTGATTCAGCAATCTTTTCTACAAGCTTTTTCCTGTATTCCTGAGCCTCGGACAGCATATCAGAGGGGATGTCTGATTCCGCTGCCTTGCCGCCTGAAAACTTATATGCCTTCATGTTAATGAGATTGATTATTCCACTGAAAGTTTCTCCTGAACCTATTGGTATCTGAAGCGGAACGCCTTCTGTGCCGAAGGATTGGACAAGTTCATCAAGGGCGCCCGGGAAGTTGGCTGATTCTTTATCCATCTTGTTTATAAAGACTATTCTCGGGATTTCATATTCACAGGCGTATTTCCAGACCTTCTCTGTTTCTGCTTTAACTCCTGATAGGGCGCTGACTATAACGACAGCTCCGTCAACAGCCTTGAGGCTTCCTCTGGTGTCTTCTACAAAATTTATGAATCCAGGCGTATCAATCAAGTTTATGCGGTGGCCGTCCCAGTTGCAGAAGCCGAAAGCCGATGTAATGGTTATCTTTCTTGATATTTCTTCAGGTTCGCAGTCAGTCGTTGTGTTGCCTTCTTCAATTCTGCCGAGCCTGTCAATAGAACCTGAATTAAAAAGCATTGCCTCGGTCAGGGATGTTTTCCCCGCGCCTCCATGCGCAATTACAGCGACATTTCTGATTTTGTTAACATCAAGATTAGCCATGAAACCCCTCCTATATTAAATTTAAAATTCAAGATTCAAAAATCAGGTATATTAAATTTTAAATATTGAATGTTGAATTTTACTCAAGTATTTCTTCTATAACAGGCTTTGTTTCTGTTTTTTTCTCTGCTGTCAGGCTCCATATCTTGATGCCTAAAAAAGCAATCAAAAATAAACCGAAACCGAATATTGCTGACAGTATGTCGGGGTCTGTATCTTTAAACTGACGGCTGAAAATTTCTTTTCCAAGGACCGCGCCTGCAATCAGAGCTATTGCAGGAATGCCGTAAACAAGGATTGAACCTTTGAGATATGTGTATGACTTTATGACAACCCTGACCCTCTGCCCTGCCTTTGCGCCTGCCTTGTTAACCGCATCAATCTCCATGGACTGTTCATCAGGCTTGCATGTGCCTGCCGTGCATCCCTCACAGACGCTCTTTTTCGGAACAGAGACTTTTGCAAAAGCCCCCGCTGTGCTTTTTACTGTGCCGATTTCCTCCATAGCAATGGCATTTTAACATACTGTGTTATTTTCTTAAAAGTCCTGTTTTTTATCTCGGTTCAAGCCTGTGAAACAACTTCTCAGAAGAGAAGGATGAAAATTGCTATTCTTCTTCCTTAAGCAGCTTATATTCAATGCTGTCAACAAGCGCCTGCCATGACGCCTCTATGATATTCTCCGATACGCCGACAGTGCTCCACCTGTTTTTTTCATCTCCTGATTCTGCAAGCACCCTGACTCTTGCGGAAGTTCCCTTGCCTGCCGTAAGCACCCTTACCTTGTAATCGTGAAGTTTTATATTTTTTAATTCAGGATAGAACTTATCAAGGGCGCTTCTCAGGGCATTGTCAAGCGCGTTCACAGGGCCGCTGCCTGTGGCGGCAGTGTGCTCGGTCTTCCCTCCGACCCTTACCATTATTGTAGCCTCGGTCAATGGGATCTCGCCTTCTTTTCTTTTTTCTACAATTACCCTGAACCCGATAAGGTCAAAGAATTTTCTGTGCAGCCCGAGCTCCTTTTTGAGAAGAAGCTCAAATGACGCATCCGCCCCTTCAAACTGAAATCCCTGATGTTCGAGATCCTTCAATCTGTTTAATATGTCCTGAAGCTGCGGGGAATCCGGCTCTATGTGGATGTTAAATTCCTTTGCCTTTCTGAGAATGTTGCTTTTCCCTGCAAGGTCTGAGATTAGGACCCTGTGCGAGTTTCCCACAAGCTCGGGTTTTATATGCTCGTATGTCTCAGGTCTTTTCATAACAGCGCTTACATGCACTCCGCCCTTATGAGCAAATGCGCTGTCTCCGACAAACGGCTGGCGCTTGAAATGCCTCATATTTGATATCTCGTTTACGAACCTGGAAACGTCCCTGAGCCTTTTCATCTGTTCATCCGTAATGCATTTTATCCCGAGTTTGAGATTAAGATTAGGGATTATGGAGCAGAGGTTGGCGTTTCCGCATCTTTCTCCAATGCCGTTTATGGTCCCCTGCACCTGCGATGCGCCTAACTCAACCGCGATTATTGAATTTGCCACTGCGCATTCAGAGTCATTATGCGTATGTATCCCGATTGGAGCTTTTGTTTTTTTAATGACGCTGGCGACTATTTTTCGCATTTCATCAGGCATCGTGCCTCCGTTTGTGTCGCACAGCACGAGGAAGTCTGCGCCTGCATCCTGAGCAGCGATGAGGCATTTCAATGCAAGGGATGGATTGTCCTTGTATCCGTCAAAGAAGTGTTCTGCATCAAAAAATACCTGGTCTGCGTATTTTTTAAGATAGGCCACTGAATTATGGATTATCTCAAGGTTTTCTGAAGGCGTTATCATCAGGGATTCTTTTATGTGAAAATCCCAGGTCTTTCCGAATATGGTTATTACAGGAGTTTCTGATGCGATAAGCGCCTTTATGTTTGCGTCATCTTTAGCTTTGTGTTTGGGCCTGTGCGTGCTCCCGAAGGCAACTACCACGGAATTTTTCAGCTTCAGTTTTTTTGACTTTTTAAAGTAGTCTGCGTCTTTCGGGTTTGAACCGGGCCAGCCTCCCTCAATATAACGCACTCCGAGTTCATCAAGCTTCCCGGTAATCCTGAGTTTGTCCTCAACGGAGAATGCAATGTCCTCTGCCTGGGAACCATCCCTCAGCGTTGTGTCATATATCTCTACCTTATGCATATTAGAAAGTTAAAAGTTAAAAGTTGAAAGTGAAAAGTTAAAATCGGTGCTTTGCTGTTTTTTAAACTTCTAACTTAAAACTTCTAACTTTTATTTATGTCCCCATCTCCCAGCTCTCAAGATATTTTTTCTGCTCAGGAGTAAGCGCATCTATCCTGATTCCCAAGGATCTGAGTTTCAGTTTTGATATTTCAGCATCTATTTTTTCAGGGACGCTGTAAACTTTTCTTTCGAGCTTTCTGTAGTTTTTCACCATATATTCTGCGCACAAGGCCTGGTTTGCAAAGCTCATGTCCATAACAGCGGAAGGATGCCCCTCTGCCGCTGCAAGATTAATAAGCCGCCCCTCTCCGAGGAGATACACCCTTTTGCCGTTCCTTAGAGTATATTCTTCCACGAAATCCCTTATGGTCCTCCTTGACTTTGACATTTTCTTAAGGGCGTCTATTGCTATCTCAACATTGAAATGCCCTGAATTACAGAAAATGGCTCCGTCTTTCATAAGATTAAAGCATTCTTTGTATATGACGTTAATATCTCCGGTGGCTGTAACGAATATATCTCCGATGCGCGCTGCATCTCTCATGGGCATAACATCAAATCCGTCCATAACAGCTTCAAGCCCGCGAAGAGGATTGACCTCTGTGATAATAAGCTTTGCTCCCATGCCTTTGGCCCTCATCGCTATTCCTTTGCTGCACCACCCGTAGCCCGCTATAACGAATACTGAGCCTGCAATCAGCCTGTTTGTAGCCCGCATTATTCCGTCTATGGTTGACTGTCCCGTGCCGTAACGGTTATCAAACAAATATTTTGTATATGCGTCATTCACTGCGATGATAGGGTATTTCAAAACCCCCTTTTCAGCCATGGCCCTCAGCCTTATGACCCCTGTGGTTGTCTCTTCTGTCCCGCCTAACAGGTTTTTCAAGAGTTCTTTTTTCTTTGTATGGAGCGTTGAAACAATATCGGCTCCGTCATCCATTGTTATGTTCGGCTTAAGAGACAGGGCGTCCATTATATGCCTGTAATAAGTCTTGTGGTCTTCGCCTTTTATGGCAAAAACAGAAATGCCTGAGTTCTTAACGAGCGATGCGGCAACGTCATCCTGTGTGCTTAATGGATTTGATGCGCACAGATATACCTGCGCTCCGCCTGCCTTCAGAGTTTCAGCAAGGTTTGCAGTCTCGGTGGTTACATGCAGGCATGCGGCAAGCCTTACGCCTTTTAGAGGTTTTTCCTTTCTGAACCGCTCTGTTATGCTCTTGAGAACAGGCATCTCTTTAGCAGCCCATTCAATCCGTAATTTCCCTTTCTTAGCCAGCTTGATATCTTTTACATCGTGTTTTACCATTATCACCTCTTGTTTTTTATTTTTTAACTTTTAACTCTTAACTCTTTTTCTACAGTCCCGCCTCTTTTTTCAATACTTCCGCCTTATCTGTTTTTTCCCATGTGAAGTCAGGGTCATTCTTGCCGAAATGTCCGTATGCGGCAGTCTTTTTGAATATGGGCCTCCTCAGGTTCAGGTGTTCAATAATGCCTTTAGGCGTAAGGTTGAAGTTCTTTCTTATGAGTTGTACAATCTTTTCCTGTTCAACCTTTCCCGTGCCGAATGTGTCAACGAGTATTGACACAGGTTCAGGGATGCCGATGGCATACGCAAGCTGGACTTCAACTCTGTCAGCTATGCCTGCCGCAACGATATTTTTGGCTATGTACCGCGAAACATAGGCGCCTGAGCGGTCCACTTTCGTTGGATCTTTTCCGGAGAAGCATCCTCCTCCGTGGCTGCCTACGCCGCCGTAGCTGTCAACTATTATCTTTCTTCCTGTCAGTCCTGTATCACCCATAGGGCCTCCGACAACAAAACGTCCTGTGGGATTAATGTAGTATTTCACGTTTTCCTCATCAAGGAGTTTTTTTGGGACAACAGGCTTGATGACTTTTTCGATGATGTCTTCCTTCATATCTTTCATGTGCACGTCAGGGCTATGCTGAGAAGAGACGACAATTGTGTCTATCCTGAAGGGCTTCCCGTCCTTGTATTCAATTGTAACCTGCGATTTTCCGTCAGGCCTGATATAGGGAAGGATATCATTTTTTCTGACCTCCGAAAGCCGCATTGCAATCTTATGCGCAAGCATTATCGGCAAGGGCATAAGCTCCTCTGTTTCATTGCATGCAAAGCCGAACATCAGTCCCTGGTCTCCTGCGCCGCCTGTGTCAACGCCCATTGCTATATCGCCGGACTGCTGGTCAATGGAGGTTATTACCGAGCAGGTTTCATAATCAAAACCGTATTTTGCTCTTGTGTAACCTATGTTCTTAATGGTTTCTCTAACGATGTCAGGTATATGGACATAACACGTTGTTGAAATCTCGCCTGCGACAAACGCCAGTCCTGTTGTCACAAGAGTCTCACATGCCACTCTTGCAATCGGGTCCTGCGCGATTATCGCATCAAGAATTGCATCTGATATCTGGTCGGCTATCTTATCAGGATGGCCCTCAGTTACAGATTCAGAAGTAAAAAAATAGTTCTTTCTTGCCATTGGCAACCTCCTTGAGCGTAATTTGAATACATATTCTATATATTTTTGGATGAAAAATGGAAGAGGTATTTAAAAACAACTCTTTTTTCTGCTAAAATCTCCTGTGTTCACCCAGCAGTTAATCAACGGCCTTACGCTCGGCGGCGTGTATGCGCTTATAGCGCTCGGCTACACAATGGTCTACGGCATACTTGGGCTTATAAATTTCGCGCACGGCGAGATTTATATGCTCGGCGCATATCTCGGAATTATATTTCTTGCTTTTTTCACGGCAATAGGACTTACATCATACAGCTTTCCGCTTGCGCTGATTCTGACGTTTGTTCTCTCTGTCGTCTTCTGTTCATCCTATGGTTTTACAATAGAAAAGATTGCGTATAAGCCTCTGAGGAATGCGCCGCGGCTCAGTCCTTTGATAAGCGCAATAGGCGTGTCAATATTCCTCCAGAATTATGTGATGCTTACGCAGGGAGCAACCGATAAAATTTTCCCGCATCTTTTTGAAAAGGCAGGAATTGAACTTATGGGGGCAAGAGTTACATATACGCAAATTTTCATAATAGCGGCCTCAGCAATCTTAATGCTCTCTTTGAATCTGTTTATCACAAAGACACGAAGGGGCAAAGCAATGAGGGCGGTTGCGCAGGATAAGGTGATGGCGTCACTCGTTGGGATAAACATAAATACCGTCATCTCAGAGACCTTTATAATAGGTTCAGGCCTTGCCGCAGTTGCCGGCCTTATGGTTGCGGCGTATTATGGCCTTGTGAATTATTCTATTGGCTATATGGCAGGAATTAAGGCATTCACGGCAGCAGTATTAGGCGGCATCGGAAGCATTCCGGGCGCAATGTTCGGCGGAATCCTTCTCGGTCTTATTGAGAGCTTCAGCGCGGGCTACATATCAAGTGAATACAAGGATGCATACGCATTTATCATATTGATTATCATTCTGTTTATTAAACCCTCAGGCCTGTTCGGAAAAACACAGGAAGAAAAAGTATGAATAAGGTAGAACACAAAATACAGAACACAGAAGATGTCTCCCCTCCCCCTCACCCCCTCCCACAAGGGGAGGGGGACTCTTTTGATATTCCCTCCCCCTCGAGGGGGGAGGGTAAGGAAGGGGGTGGAAGTCTTAATCTTTTTTTAAGACCGCTGATTATTGCTCTGTGGCTGGCGCTGCTTTTTCTTCCATTTAAGGGTTTAGAAGCAGCGGGGATTCTCTTCATTGTGTTATTTGCTGCGGTTTCCATGCTGAACATGTTTAAAAAGTATGTTGGAACCATGAAGGGAGTTTTCAGCGATTTTAAAAAATACCTTTCAGGCAGAATCAGGATAAAACTGCCGGAATCAAAAACTCGTTCAATAGCCCTGACTCTTCTCATGTCTGTCGTTGTCATGGCCCTGCCTTTTTACGGGCATGATTATCTGATTGACATTGCAGTGCTTTCAGGCATCTACATAATACTGGCACAGGGATTGAATATAGTTGTAGGTTTTACCGGATTATTAAACCTCGGCTTTGTAGCTTTCTATGCGATAGGCGCATATTCCTATGCGCTTCTCAATACAAAACTGGGGCTCGGTTTCTGGGCGTCTCTGCCTCTTTCAGTCATGCTTGTAACTTTATCGGGATTCATACTCGCTATTCCGGCATTGAGGCTGAGGGGAGATTATCTTGCCATAGTGACTCTCGGCTTTGGAGAAATTGTGAGGCTTGTGCTGAATAACTGGGATTCTTTTACTAAGGGGCCGAACGGAATCAGCGGAATTGAGCCGCCGCATATTTTCGGGATGCAGATAAGCAAACTGGGGCAGTTCTATTATTTCATCATTATATTTGTGCTGCTTGCCGTATTCGTAATAAGAAGGGTATCTGCATCAAGGATTGGAAGGGCCTGGATAGCGATAAGAGAGGATGAGATTGCATCATCTTCCATAGGGATAAATACAACAGCATACAAGCTTTATTCATTTGCATTCGGAGCATTCTGGGCCGGGCTTGCAGGAGTTCTCTTTGCCGCTAAGATGCAGTTTGTATCTCCTGAGAGTTTCACATTCATGGAGTCTGTTCTGGTACTTTGCATGGTGATACTCGGAGGGCTGGGAAGCATTCCGGGTGTAATATTAGGGGCAATAATACTCGTTATACTCCCTGAGATGCTCAGAGAAGTGCAGTTATACCGCATGCTTGCGCTTGGAAGCGGGCTTGTCATGCTGATGATATTCAGGCCGCAGGGGTTGATGGGAGGGAAGGGTGTATCTTTTAGAGGTTAGGGACCTCACAAAACATTTTGGCGGAATAAGAGCGATAGAGGAAGTCAGGTTCAGGGCTAAGGAAGGCTCTATCATGAGCATCATCGGGCCTAACGGCGCAGGGAAGACAACACTCTTTAACTGCCTTACAGGAATAACCCGGCCGACAAAGGGAGCGATAAGTTTTTTTGACAGGGAGATAACAGGGCTTAAGCCAGACAGCATTGTGAGGCTCGGCGTAGCAAGGACCTTTCAGAATATAAGGCTATTCAGGGAGATGACCGTCATTGAGAATGTTATGGTATCGCAGCACTGCAGGACACAGTCAGGACTCCTGTCAGCAATAATCAGGAGCAGCAGCTTCAGGGATGAAGAGAAGGCAATAAGGGAAAAGGCGCTTGAATATCTTGAACTCGTCGGGCTGGAGGCATATTCTGACACTATTGCAGGAAGTCTTCCATACGGAAGCCAGAAGAGGCTTGAAATAGCGAGGGCGATTGCAACAGAGCCGAGGCTCATTCTTCTTGATGAGCCAACGGCAGGCATGAACCCGCAGGAGACAGGAGAGATGATGGGGCTTATTAAAAAACTTCAGGAACTCGGCAAGACGATAATTCTTATAGAGCATGATATGAAGGTTGTAATGGGGATTTCGGAGAATATTGTAGTGCTGGACCACGGCGTTAAGATTGCGGAAGGAACTCCTTCTGAGATAAAGAGCAATCCGATGGTGATAGAGGCGTATCTT
Organism: Nitrospirota bacterium; assembly: GCA_016195565.1. Taxonomy (NCBI): domain Bacteria; kingdom Pseudomonadati; phylum Nitrospirota; species Nitrospirota bacterium. The sequence continues at coordinate 81,038 of JACPZK010000017.1, forward strand.
GGAAAGGAACACTAAAATAGAGCAGAAGAGCAGAAGAGCAGAAGAGCAGAAGTCTGTTTCGCTATTGCGCTGCTGCGCTGCTGCGCTGTTGAGCTATTTATGTTAGAGCTTAATGACATACACACATTCTACGGCCCGATAGAGGCCTTGAAAGGCATTACCCTGAAAGTAAATCAGGGTGAAATAGTATGCCTTATAGGGAACAACGGCGCAGGGAAATCCACCACGCTCATGACCATATCCGGCATATTAAAGCCTAAGGCTGGAACAATATCTTTTATCGGAAGTGACATCTCCGATATGCCGCCTCACAGCATTGTTGAAATGGGGATAAGCCATGTGCCTGAAGGGAGGAGGATATTCCCAAAGCTTACCGTAAAGGAAAATCTCGAAATGGGAGCGTACTCAAAAAAATCAAAATTCAAAAATCAAAATTCAAAAATCAAATCTCAATTTGATAAAGTCTATGAGATGTTTCCTGTGCTTCGGGAGCGGGAGAAGCAATTGGGCGGGACTCTGAGCGGCGGAGAACAGCAGATGCTTGCGATATCAAGGGCGTTGATGCCGGAGCCGAAGCTTCTTCTCCTTGACGAGCCGTCACTGGGGCTTGCGCCGATAATAGTGAGCAGGATATTTAAGGCGATACAGGAAATAAATAAGGAAGGAGTTACAATCCTGCTTGTTGAACAGAATGCGCATGCAGCCTTAAATCTATCAGGCAGAGGATATGTCCTTGAAACCGGCAGGATAAAGATGCACGGGCAGGGGAAGGAACTTTTGAATAGTGAAGAGGTAAGGAAGGCGTATCTGGGAGAATAAAGGTTGTTTTGCCTCATTCCAAAACTGCTGCCTAACCCCTCTCGCTTTTTGCAGAGATTTTTTGACAAATCTATGGCTCGTTGCAGGCAATTTCAAAACTCGCCTTCAGCTCAGACAGTTGAAATTGCTTTTCCTCCACTTCACCGAGATTTGTTATCAAAAATTCTCTGATGTCGCTCAAAGGGTTTGTCAACAGCTTAATTTGCGACAGTTTTCTTGACTTTTATACGGTGAATAGTGTTTAATAATTATTCCGGAGGTAATGAAAATCATGTATGCAATTATAGAAACAGGCGGAAAGCAATATAAAGTCTCATCAGGCGATACGATAAAGGTGGATAAGATGGCTGAAGCAGCCGGCTCTGCCGTGACGCTGGATAAAGTGCTTGCAGTAGTCAGGGATGAGAAAGGCAAGAAGAATAAAATAGGCGCTCCTTTTGTAAAGGGCGCAGAGGTTAAGGCTGAGGTAATAGGCGCTGTAAAAGGCGACAAGGTCATTGTGCATAAGCAGAGGCCGAGAAAGGTGTACAGAAAAACCAACGGGCACAGGCAGCAGTATACAGCACTGAAGATAAACGAGATTGTAATCGGAGGAAAAGATGGCGCATAAAAAAGGCGTAGGAAGTTCAAGAAACGGCCGTGACAGCGAGTCTCAGCGTCTCGGCGTTAAGATATACGGAGGGCAGGTAGTCCGTGCAGGCAATATCATTGTAAGGCAGAGGGGCACAAAGTTCCATCCGGGATTTAATGTCGGAAAAGGAACTGACGATACTCTGTTTGCAAAGGTTGACGGCAAAGTTTCTTTTGAGAGGAAGAACCGCTCAATGCTCAAGATAAGTGTATATCCGATAACAGAGCCCGCAGTAGAGCAGACCGTAGCAGCAAGTTAGTCCTCACGTTTCAATATTTTTCGTCATTCCCGCGAAAGTGGGAATCCAGTAAAATCATATGTCTGGATTCCGCATCAAGTGCGGAATGACAAATAAAAAGGTATCACATTTTTATTTTTTCACAAAGCCGTTACGACCAACACAAAGCCGATGAGCATGAGGACTGCGCCGAGGAATCTTTCTTTAATATTCTCTTCCCTGAAAAGAAAGTAGCCGTACATTATCCCTATAATCAGGCTTAACCTTTTCACTGAAATCATATAAGCCACTTTTGTCAGGTTCATGGCAAGCATGTGTGTTGCTGCCATGACGGCAAAAAAAACACCCGGGAGGACAAGCTTCCTGAATTGTTTGTCTCTGAAAAAAACTCCCAGTTCCTTTCTGCCCATCCAGAAGGCTATGGGCGCAAAACAAATTGTCAGGGCTATGTAATAGGTTATTACAAAAAACAAAGGAGAGGAATGCTCTATCGCTATCTTGCCGAGAGATGCGGTAAAACAGTAAATAAGCGCAACTCCTATCATAAAGACCGAGCCTTTTTCTCTTGGTATGCTCCTGAACGGCTCAAGTATGCCTTTTTTTATTTCACTGATATTCAGTGTATAACTTCCCGCTGCAATGAGGAATATGCCTGCGCCTCCCCGGAACGAGACTTTCTCCCCAACAATCAGATAGGAGATGAAAATTAAAAACACAGGTGTAATCGCAAGGAACGGAAGCGTGAGGCTGAGGGGCGAAACCCTCAAAGCTTTTATATACAGGATAATCGTCACAATCTCAAGCGGCAGTGCGATTGCAAAGGCCCTGTAAAATTCCGCATCAAGTTTCGGCACTGGAATAAAGGGACAGAGAATCAGGAGCAGGGGGAGAGAAAAAAAGAACCTGAACCAGGCGGCAAGATATTCATTGCTGTCTTTCAAAGCCTTTTTGGTAAGCGCATCGCTTGTTGCGAGAGTAAAAGCTGATATTAACGCAAAAACCACCCACATCCAGTTATTTTATAATAAAGATTAAAAATGTGATATTATATTTCCATGAAAAGGTTGTTTTTAGGCTTGGCTGTTTTATCTCTTATTGCGGCTTGTGATGAAAAGCCCAAAAACCCTGTCTCAGAATACGGCGATGCGATGATTAACGCATATAAAAAAGGGCAGGCTGTTAAAGAAACTGCAGACCTTGATGCGTTAAGAAAGACCATTCAGGCATATCATGCCGCCAATGATAAATATCCTCAGTCCCTCGATGATGTTAAAGAATTAATCGGCGCTGAAATGGATATGTCGAAATACAGCTATGACCCTCAGACAGGGACTGTGAACATCAGGAATAATTAAGCCTGTCAGATAACCTCATGACGGAAGATTCTGATTTTTGATGGGGGTGTTTACTTGAAATATTAAGATTAAAGTTTCCGTTTGCAGCTTATAACTTTTAACTCTTTGCTTTAAACTCTTAACTTTCATTGCATTTAGATTTTATCACAAGCGTCATATTTGACAAAAGTTATCTGTGTGTAGTTTAATAATAACTCTTTTGTTCTATTAGGGCGGATAGCTCAGATGGGAGAGCACAGCCCTTACAAGGCTGGGGTCACAGGTTCAATCCCTGTTCCGCCTACCATTTTTGCCTATGGCAAAAATGGAGTGAGAAGTTAAGAGTTTTTTTCACTTTCAACTTTTCACTTCTAACTTGTAACTCAAAAATCTGTTTTACAGATTTTTGCCTTGGGGTGGTAGTTCAGCTGGTTAGAACGCCGGCCTGTCACGTCGGAGGTCGCGGGTTCGAGCCCCGTCCACCCCGCCATACCTTTGAGGGAGGTCGTCCCGATAATATCGGGGTCCACCCCGCCGGCTTCTCTACCCCGTTAGAATGCCCCGTGTGAGCCTTCCCGTTAATAGGCAAAGTCTTCTAACGGGGTCTACTTCACTATCATGCCTGCGTAACCCACTACATGGTCATAGTCTCCGCTGACTTCGCCTGATGTGGCGTATTTTACGAGCCTTGCCTCAATAGCTCCGAGCGCCTTTGCCGCAAAGAGCATTATTGTTGCCGGAAGATAGCCGCACATAGAAATTCTCTCCCTTCCTACAACTTCATAAAGCCCTTCAGGTTTCAGGGACCTAATCATTTCTATCGCTTTTTTGTCTTTCTGCCTTGCTACATCATCAGGCACGTAGTGGCTCATGTCAGAGCTTGCAGCTATGACAACGGCATAATTAACCTCTTTTATTGATTTTGCGATTCCCTCGCCGAGCAAACGGCACTCTTCAAGAGAGGCTGACATAACTGTAATCGGCACGATCTTCGGCCCGCCTGATCCGCCTAAGGCGGAGGACGGCTCTTTTGAAAAATAAGCTATGAACGGAAGCTGCACTTCAAGTGAATGCTCAAATGCATGTGCCTGTGCATCCTCTGAAATTATCGGTGTGTTTGCGGCTATTCTCCGTGAAAGCTTCTCATCTATGGAAAAAACACCTGTTGGTATTTCCCATTCGCCTGACGCCATCATGGAAACCTTTGCGCCAATGCCTGTATGATTAGGGCCTATAAGCACAAATGTTTTAGGAAACTCTATTGCTGAGTATACCTCTCCTGCAACAGAGCCCGAGTATATGAGTCCGGCATGAGGAGAGAGTATCCCGATTGTGTGTTCTTTTACGGCGTTGATGTTTATGTATTGTTGGACCTGCTGTGTCAGTTTTGATGCTGTGCCCTGATAGAACTGTCCTGCAACTGCGGGAGACCTTCTCATGCTTTCCTCTCATCTGTCATTGCAAGTCCCTTCGCTTTTGTCATTGCGAGCGGAGCGAAGCAATCTTGTTTTTTGAGATTGCGGAGACTGTTCCGAGCCTGTAATGAGATTGCTTCGGGACTTCGTCCCTCGCAATGACAGGTGAGGCATCTATTGCTCCTGCAATGACATTAAAAGACATCTTCAGTTTCCTGATATTCCCTGTCGCTGTAATTTTCAAACCTTGTGTATTGCGGGAAGAATGCGAGATTGATTGTTTTGGTCGGCCCGTTTCTCTGCTTTGCAACATTGATTTCCGCCTTGCCCCTGTCATTAGAATCCTTATTGTAGAATTCATCCCTGTAGAGGAAGATTATGACGTCCGCATCCTGCTCTATTGCGCCTGACTCTCTCAAATCAGAGAGATTAGGCCTTTTGTCGTTTCTTTGCTCTACGCCTCTGTTTAGCTGGCTCAGAGCTATTACGGGCACTTGCAGTTCTTTGGACAGCGCCTTGAGCGAACGGGATATCTCGGAGATTTCCTGTTCCCTGTTCTTGTCAAAGCCTCCTCTGCCTCTCATCAGCTGGAGGTAGTCCACTACTATAAGGCTTAATCCCTTGTGTTCAAGTTTAAGCCGCCGCGCCTTAGCCCTCATCTCAAGGACATTTATGTTTGAGGAATCATCTATGAAGACAGGCGCCTCTGTGAGTTTGCCTGCGGCATTGGTGAGTTTGCTCCAGTCCTCTTTTCTTATGAAACCTTTTCTTACGCTGTTGGAATCAACCCTTGCTTCCGAACAGAGCATTCTCAGCGCCAGCTGTTCCTTTGACATTTCCAGACTGAATATTGCGACTGGTTCTTTCAGCTCAACACCAACCTGACGGGCAATATCAAGGCTGAATGCTGTTTTCCCCATAGAAGGCCTTCCGCCTATTACTATCAGGTCGCCCCTCTGAAATCCTGACGTCAGCTCATCCAACTGGGTAAACCCTGACGCAACGCCTGTTATTGCGCTCTTTTTGTCATAAAGGTACTCTATAGTCTCAAAGCTGCCCTTTATCAGGTCTTTCAAAGTTACAAAGGACGCCTTTATGCGCTTGTCCGATATATTGAAAATTATTCTCTCCGCATTATCAACAAGTTCGTCGGCGTCCAGGTTGTCTTCATAAACCTTGCCTGCAATTTCAGAAGCGGATTTTATGAGCGACCTCATGAGAGCTTTTTCGCGGATTATCTTTGAATGATATTTTATGTTCGCAGCGGTGGGAACCTGGCTTGCAAGGGCGGACAGATATGGTTCTCCGCCCACTGCGTCAAGGTCGTTTCTTTTCCTGAGTTCTTCCGAGATTGTTATCAGGTCAATAGGCTCGTTTTTTTCAAAGAGTTCTATCATCGCATCGAAAATTTTCCTGTGCGATTCCTTGTAAAAATCTTCACGCGTGATAATCTCGATGATTTTCGGGAACGCATCGTTTTCTATCATGATTGCGCCGAGGACAGACTGCTCTGCCTCAATGTTCTGAGGCGGCAGCTTGTTTGTTGTCAGGTCTGTATCTTTCATTATTCTGCGATTACCGTAATATTCAGTTGTGTTGTTATATCAGAGTGAACCTTTATGCTCACAGTGTAAGCGCCGAGCCTTTTAATCGGCTCTTCTATGGATATTTTTTTCTTGTCTATATCAATGCCCTCATTTTTGAGCGCTGATGCAATGTCCATCGAGGTTATGGAGCCGAAGAGCTTCTCTTCTTCGCCCGCCTTTGCCTTTATGAACAGGTTAAGCGATGCTATTTTCCCGGAAAGCGTCTGAGCCGAGTTCTTCTGTTTCTTTGCCTTTGCCTGAATTATTTTTTTCTGGTGCTCAAGCTCCTTTATGTTTTTTGTGATTGCCTCCACTGCCAGTTTTTTTGGGATAAGAAAATTTCTTGCATAACCTTCAGCGGCATTGACAATATCGCCCATCTTGCCGAGATTCTTCACGTCTTCTTTGAGAATTACTTTCATTTATAGGCCTCCTTTTTTATTGAACTCCAATATATAATGATTTTTGGTAGCGAATTGTATTTCTTACTAAGGAGTTCATAAGTAAGACCACATGATTGTCATTCCCGTGAAAACGGGAATCCAGAAAAGACACTGGATTCCGTGTCAAGCACGGAATGACAAAACAGGCTGAACACGTGGCGTTACTTATGGTCTTATTAGTAACTACTATTTTGGTTTAAACCATGATAAAAATCAAGGGGAATCTGAGGTTTTTTAAGATGACAGGAGGGACTTTAGTTCTGCCCCAGATTGTTTTCAATTTGGTTAATAAAAATATCCACATCCTTAAGTCTGGATATTATCTCTTCACAGATGAACTTTGCATCTATCTGTTCATAGTCATGCGCTAAGAAGTTTCTGAAACCTGCTACCTTTGCGAAGGAATAGGCGAAATCAGGCTCTAATATCTTATTGTCTCCCAATATATCAAACGCCTCATGATAAGACTGAGGGGGCCTGAGTTTTTTGTGTTTAATGACAAGCTCTGCAAGGGCTATGCAGCTGTCTGTAAGCAAATAAAGATAATGAAGCAGCGCCCCGCGATAAATTGAGTCAGCGGCAAAACGCTTCAGGCAATCCTCCTTGATTGACCTGATTAATGAAAGATATTCCTTAATCCTTTCAATCTTTTGATGAATTCTTTCCATTAAATCCCTATAACAGAAAGCCTTTGTTCTTTAAAGTCAATTGCACGGTGCAGAATTCTGTGTTCAAACTCTTCTCTGAATTCTGCATCTTTATCAAATAAAACAACACCCTGTCTTATTGTCTCGTCAAGAAGCATTATATTGCGTGTTGTATTGAGGACAACCATATCAATGTCATTCCTTTTTAATGCCCTGCAGATGTCAGCATACAAGGAGACTCTCAACTCAAAAAAAGATTCTCCCGCTTTGCCCGAGAAAAACACTGCAATATCTATATCACTTAAGGGAAGGGCTTCATCCTGCGAGACTGAACCAAAGAGGTAAGCAAACAAAATTCTCTCACCGTATTTCTGAAAGACCGGCATAAGGGTATCCTTAATTTCTATTATTTCTTTACTCATAGCATAAGTATATCACAAATGATTTGAAGTCACGAGGCAAGGTAAGCCGAAGCAGTGTTGGGCGCAAAAGGGTTTACGGCATTACCTTAAACGGCACAGGAATAAATGTCAGGATGAATATTATTGCCGTAATCCAGCTGATGAGCCTTCTTCTGCCGTCCAGAGGCGTTTCCCAGTACATAACAGGCGGATGCCTCAGACCCAGAATAAGCAGGAGCACGGCCCATATAATCCATCCCTCCCAGAATAAGAACCCAAGTATCAGCATGGAAAGGACCAATATCTTTGACATGTTCTCATGTTTTTCTCCCAACAGGGCATACGCAATGTGCCCTCCGTCAAGCTGGCCTACGGGTATCAGATTCAGCGCCGTGACAAAGAAACCTATCCACCCTGCAAATGCAATGGGGTGCAAAAGCACATCATACGATTCCGGCAGATCGCCCAGAATTAATCGCGAAAGCAGAGAGAAAAGCAGAGAGTCTCCGAGAGACAGGCCGCCTTCCAGCCCTTTTGCCACTATTATCCTGGACAGCGGAAGTCCTATGATGACTGCCATAAGCGAGACTATAAAGCCTGCGATAGGGCCTGATGCGCCAATGTCTATAAGCGCTTCTCTTGTAGTGATGGGAGATTTCATTTTTATAAATGCGCCGAGTGTTCCAATTAAGGTAGGCGCGGGAATGAAATAGGGCAGGGTTGCCTTCACATGATGCTTTCTTGAGGCAATATAATGCGATAACTCATGACAGAGAAGTATAAGCATAAGGGTAACTGAAAACGGCAGTCCGGCTGTTATTTTTGACGGAGTTTTAATTATGTCTTCTATTGTCTGTGTCTGGAGTGCGCCCACTGTAAGAGTGGAAAAAAATGTGGCGATAAAAAGAACTATGTGCAGCCACGGAATTTTTTTCATCTGGAACGACCTCTTTGTGTCATTGCGAGCCGAAGGCGTGGCAATCTTATCTCTTGAGATTGCTTCGTTGCTAATGCTCCTCGCAATGACTCTTTACTTATAATGATTCCTCTTAAGTCATAATCATAAACATCTGTAATCTCTACAGTCACAAAATCTCCGACTTTCAATTTTGAATTTTGAATTTTTAACTTTAAATTTTCAATAATCACCACTCCGTCTATCTCAGGCGCATGGGAATACAATCTTCCGATGGCTATCCCATTGTCAATCTCGTCAACTATAGCCTTAAATCTACTGCCTATTAATGCCTTGTTTTTCTTCAGCGATATATCTGCCTGATGCCTCATTATTGTATCAAACCTTCTGTTTTTTATTGCCTCTGTCAGATGTTCTTTGAGTTTTGCGGCAGGTGTGCCTTCTTCTTTTGAATATTTAAAGGCGCCAAGCCTGTCAAATTCTGCTTCCTCTATGAATTTTATAAGCGAATTGAATTCCTCCTCTGTCTCGGAGGGAAAACCCGCTATGAATGTTGTCCTTAACGCAATATCAGGTATGGTGTGCCTGATTTTTCTGATGAGGTTCAGGTATCCCTTTCTGCTGCCTCCTCTTTTCATGAGCTTGAGGATTCTGTCCTCAGAGTGCTGAAAAGGTATATCAAGGTACTTGCATATCTTTTCTTCTCCGGCAATAACCTTCAGGAGCGGGTCTTTTATTGACGCAGGATAGGCATAGAGCAGCCGTATCCAAAAATCACCTTTTATTGAGCAGAGGCCTTTAAGGAGAGCAGCAATGTCATATCCCTTGAGGCCTTTGCCGTAGGAAGCAGTGTCCTGTGCAATAAGAATAAGCTCTTTTATCCCTGCATTTATATATCCCTCTGCTTTTTTAAGGATTTCATCAGGCGTGATGCTTTTGTATTCTCCTCTGATTGAGGGGATAACACAGTATGTGCATTTCCTGCTGCAACCTTCCGCAATTTTGAGATAGGCGTAGCTGCTGAATGGGTGAATGGGTGAAGGGGTTAGATTAGTGTCAGTGTCAGTTTTCAGTGTCAGTTTTTTACCGACACTGACACTATTCACTGACACGCTAACACTTGGAACCTGTATTTTTTCGCAGTATTCAACTATCTTTTCCTCTTCTCCGACTCCGAATATAGCATCTATATCGGGAATCTCTTTTATCAGGTCGTTTTTATATCGCTTTGCAAGACATCCGAAGACAATCAGTTTTGGATGGTGTTCATGGGTTTGAGAGGGCAGGTTAGTATCAGTGTCAGGTTTCAGTGTCAGTTTTTTACCGACACTGTCACTATTCACTGTCACGCTAACATGAGTCCTTTTCTTTATTTCAGCAAGCTTTAGTATCTCTGCTATTGACTCTTTTTTTGCGTCTTGTATGAAACCGCATGTGTTTATAAGGAGAATGTCTGTATTTTCAGGATTATCAAGGTACGATAATCCGCTGTTGACGAGTCTCTCCGTAAGATTATCAGAGTCAACAAGGTTTTTCGGACACCCCAGGCTTACAAGAGAAAATTTATTTGCCATAGGAGTGCGCCTTTTTCACCGCATGGTAGATAATAAAATAACTGATAACAGCTGAGATGAAACCAATCAAAAGTGTGCCAAAGACAAAAGGTATGAGCAGAGGCTTTAGTTCATGCACAAAGCGGCTGAAGGTAATATGCGCCCAGTCTATTTTGGGCATCGCCTGTTTTATGCCGAGGCATTTTGCGCCGATATAAACGCTGAAAGTATAGATAGGGACGATAGTCCACGGGTTTGTGACGAACACACCTGTGATGGTGACAATCCTGTTCAGTCCGAAAATCCAGGCTGCTGCGATTCCGAGAATAGTATGAAAGCCCAGCAGGGGAGACATGCCTATGAAAACACCGGCGGCAAAGGCAATTGCCAGCCTGTGAGGAGAATCCTTGATGGTTAAGATGTCTCTGAGTCTATCTTTGAATTTCAAAGTGCCGGTATCCTGAAGGAGAGAACTTTTTCTCTCTGCCGTTTGTATCTATGATTTTTCTTCCTGATTTTACAATGTCTCCGATATAAGTTATTTTAACCTCCCCTAAGCCCCTCCTTAACAAGGAGGGGATGGGGGAGGTTGGAGATGTCGTGAAAAGCAGTTCATAGTCCTCTCCGACTGAGCAGGCAAGTTTCATGGCGTCCAGCCCAAGCAGAGAAGACGCAGTTCTCATCTTGCCGGAAACAGGGATGCGCTCCATGTATATCTTTGCGCCGGTTTTACTTTCGTCGCAGAGCCTTGAGAGGTCAATAAAAAGCCCGTCGCTTAAGTCAATCATCGCTGTTGCATATCTGGTAAAATTTTTTGGATTTCTTGCCTCAGGCATGAGATGCCTTCTAAGCAATGGCTTCGCCATGCTCCAGTTGAGAGTTAAGAGTTGAGAGTTAAGAGTTAAGAAAATATTTTTTATCGTTTCATTTTTCACTTTTAACTTTTCACTTTTAACTGTTTGTATTGATTTAGGCGTCAGTCTTTTAAGAATCTCAAGCCCGCATGCTGAATCACCGAGATTCCCTGTTACGTATATCCTGTCACCGGGTTTTGCGCCTGAGCGTCTTATATGCTTTTTCGCATCGCCTATGAGCGTTGCTGCAAGGACCAAATCTTTCCTTGAGGAAGAAATGTCTCCGCCTATGAGAGAGACTCCGTATAATTTCATTGCACAGCGTATGCCGTCAAAAAATCTGTCAACAAATGACTGCTCCGTGTTTTTGTTCAATGCAATATCAAGCAAAAGGTATTGAGGCCTTCCGCCCATGGCATATATGTCGCTCACATTCACGGAGACGAGTTTAAATCCGAGCTGATAGGGCGTTATAAGATTCAGGTCAAAGTGAATGCCTTCAACCATCATATCGGTGGTTGCCAATAAATTATTGCCCGACGGTTTTATTACTGCCGTGTCATCGCCTATGCCTACGATGACATCTCTTGATTTTACGGTAAATCTTCTGCGGATTGTTTTCAGAAGGGATAATTCGCCGATAGCAGAAAGTTTCATGACAGTTATTAGTGAATAGTATTTAATACAAATGCAATAAGTAAGGTGTCATTGCGAGGAGTGAAACGACGAAGCAATCTCATAGCTACAAGTGAGATTGCCACGCTCCCGTTGGTCGCTTGCAATGACAATGAAAAAGTATTTATTGAGTTTGTATTAGTTAAAAAACTGTTCACTTTTTCTTGTTGGTTTTCAGCGCTGCTTTAAGCACATCATCCATTGTATCGGCAAAGATGAATGTCAGGTCTTTTTTTACGTATTTCGGAATATCTTCAAGGTCTTTTTTATTTCTTTTCGGAATAACTATATGTTTTATGCCCATTCTCTTTGCCGCTAAAGCCTTCTCTTTGAGTCCGCCTATCGGAAGCACCCGGCCTCTCAATGTCACTTCGCCTGTCATTGCAAAATCCTTTCTTACAGGTTTTCCTGTGAGCGCTGATGCAATTGCAGTCGCCATTGTTATGCCTGCTGAAGGTCCGTCTTTGGGTGTTGCGCCTGCAGGGACATGTATGTGAATATCTGTTTTTGAGAAGACCTCATCCTTTATCCCAAGTGACTTAGCCTTTGAGCGGACATAGCTTAAAGCTGCCTGTGCAGACTCCTTCATAACGTCTCCGAGTTGTCCTGTCAGCGTGAGACTGCCCTTGCCCTTCATGGTAGTAGCCTCAACATAAATTATGTCGCCTCCCGACTCGGTCCAGGCAAGGCCGGTTGAAACGCCGACCTCGTCTTTTTCCATCTCTTCTTCGAGAAGGTATTTTGGGATGCCGAGAAATTTATGCAGATTTCTTGAAGTTATAAGAAAATTTTTCTGTTTCCCCTCCGCTATTTTCTTTGCAACTTTTCTGCAAAGATTGGCTATCTCCCTTTCAAGGTTTCTGACGCCCGCCTCTCTTGTATACTGAGATATTATTGTAAGAACTGCGGAGTCTGCTATCTTCAACACCTTGCCTGTTATCCCATGTTCTTCAAGCTGTTTCGGGATAAGATAATTTTTTGCAATGCCGAGCTTTTCCTCTGACGTATATCCCGAGAGATAGATTATCTCCATCCTGTCGCGCAGGGGGTTTGGTATTGTGTCAACAAGGTTCCCGGTTGTTATGAACATCACCCTTGAAAGGTCGAAGGGAACTGTAAGGTAATGGTCCACAAAGGTGTTGTTCTGTTCAGGGTCCAGCACCTCAAGAAGCGCTGATGACGGGTCTCCCCTGAAATCCATTCCAATCTTGTCTATCTCGTCAAGCATGAAAACAGGATTGTTGGTGCCTGCTGTTTTTATACCCTGTATCATCCTGCCGGGAAGCGCTCCTACATAGGTCCTTCTGTGCCCTCTGATTTCTGCTTCGTCTCTGACTCCTCCCAGAGACATGCGGACGAATTCCCTTCCGAGGGACCTTGCAATGGATTTTCCCAGTGATGTCTTTCCAACTCCCGGAGGGCCTATAAAACAGAGTATAGGGCCTTTCATCTTTTCTTTCCTCAGCTTTCTTACGCTGAGATATTCAAGTATCCGCTCTTTTACCTTCTCTAAGTCATAGTGGTCGTCATCAAGCACTTTTTTTGCTGCTTTTATATCAAGATTGTCTTTTGTCTGTTTGGACCACGGCAGTTCAACCATCCATTCAAGATAGGTCCTTACAGTTCCTGCCTCGGCGCTGTCAGGGTGCATCTTCTCAAGGCGCTTAAGCTGTTTCTCTGCCTCTTTCTGAACTTTTTCAGGCATCTTTACTTCCAAAATCTTTTTCTTGAATTCCTTTATCTCTTCTGAGCGCTCATCAATGTCTCCAAGCTCTTTCTGTATAGCCTTCAGTTGTTCCCTGAGGAAATATTCCCTCTGATTCTTGTCTATCTCACCCCTGACTTCTGTCTGAATCTTCTGCTGAACAGTGAGGAGTTCTATCTCTCTGTTCAGTATTTCACTGACTTTTTTCAGCCGCCGGGCAGGTTCGGTTATTTCAAGCACTTCCTGCGCCTGCTCTGTTTTTAATCCGATGTTTGAGGCTATGAGGTCGGCAAGTTTCCCGGGGTCTTCAAGATTTTCAATCACAATCATGATATCAGGGAGTATTGTTTTTCCGAGAGAGACTGTTTTATCTATCTGTTCCTTCACAGTTCTCATTATGGCCTCAGTCTCTATAGTTATTTCTTCGGGCTGAGTATCTGTTATTTTTTCTATGGTCGCAGTAAAGAACGGCTCTTCTTTGAGAAACTTCACTGCCTTTGCCTTGCTCAGCCCCTGCACAAGCACCTTGACTCTGCCGTCAGGGAGTTTGAGCATCCTCATTATGAGTCCTACAGTGCCTACATGGTAGAGGTCGGAAGGCGACGGATTCTCAGCATTAAGGTCTTTCTGAGCAATTAGCATTATCATCTTGTTTGTGCTTAATGAATGCTCTATCGCCTTTATGGACATTTCTCTTCCCACAAAAAGAGGGAGTATCATATAAGGAAAGACAACGATGTCCCTTATAGGAAGCACAGGAAGGCTTTGAGGAATCTCAATCTCTTTTTCTTTTTCTTCTTTTTCCGCTGCTTTTGCCATTCTTATCTCCTGAATACAGGGTGCGAATCCGTCCGGTTAATTTACCTGAATCCCTGACCCTTTATTTTTTAATCATTGCCGCTATATCAATCAGATATTCGGTGAACGGTTTCGAGACCTCCGGATTTTTCAGGGCAAAGTTTACCGTTGCCTTAAGATAACCTAACTTGTCTCCTGCGTCATACCGCCGGCCTTTGAAAATATAACCGTAAATGGGTTCCTTTTTAAGAAGTTTTTTGAGTCCGTCTGTCAGTTGTATCTCTCCGCCCCTGCCCGGAGGCAATTTCTCGAGTACGCCGAATATCTGCGGTGTGAGAATGTATCTGCCTATTATTGCAAGGTTGGACGGCGCCTTTTCTCTTGCGGGTTTTTCAACGAGGTCGCTGATTTTATATACCCCGCTGCCGCAAGGGTTCCCCTTTATTACGCCGTATTTATGTATCTCAGTCATTGGAACTTCTTCAAGCGCGAGTATCGGACAGCCAAGTTTTTCATACAGCCCCAGCATATCTCTCAGCAATGTTTCTTCCGGAGCGATTACATCGTCGCTTAACAGCACCGCAAATGGCTCATCCTTTACAAACGGCCTTGCGCAGAGAATTGCATGCCCGAGGCCGAGCGCCGCTTTCTGCCTTATGTATGCGAAGTTCAAATGGTTGAGCTTTGTTATTTCGTTGAGAAGCTTTTTCTTTTTCATCTGCCTGAGATTTTCTTCAAGTTCGTATGCCGAGTCAAAATGGTCTTCGATAGCGCGCTTATATTTGCCTGTGATTATTATGAACTCCTCAATGTTGCATGCGATGGCTTCTTCTACCGCATACTGTATCATCGGCTTATCAACAATCGGGAGCATCTCCTTGGGCGATGCCTTTGTAGCAGGCAGAAACCTTGTGCCAAGCCCGCCTGCAGGGAATATAGCCTTCCTTATTTGTTTACGCATTTTTTTCTTCATAAAAATTAGACTACTGTGATAAGATAGTGCATTGCAATTTTAAATTATAACATATATCACACTTGTTTTTTCTGTTTTTGTGAGATAAGATTCATCGGTAAATTTTATTCTGCTTTTTTGTCTTTAATCGGAAATTTTTCTGAGAGGACTGGAAAATAAATAGAACTCTCTGTTAAAATTATAGCCGATTTTTTGATTGGAGGAATTGATGGATTTTAAAGGACAGGTGGCTGTTATCACAGGCGGCGCACGCGGGATTGGAAAGACAATAGCCGAGGCGCTTGCAAGAAAAGGCGTCAATATCGTTATTGCCGATATCAGCAGCGAGCAGGCGCAGGGGACAGCGGCTGAGATAGAAAAGCTGGGTGTTAAGGCAACCGGAGTCGGGCTTGATGTCTCAAAGTCAGAAGAAGTGGCTAAAGTATTCGGAGAGATAGCAAAAGACTATGGTAAAATAGACATTCTTGTAAATAATGCAGGCGTAACAAGAGACGGGCTTATAATGAGGATGAAGGAAGAAGACTGGGATGCCGTGATTAATATTAACCTGAAGAGCGTGTTCCTCTGTTCTAAGGAGGCGGTTAAAGTAATGGCAAAACAGAGATACGGCAGGATTATAAATATATCGTCAGTGGTTGCTTTTATGGGGAATCCGGGACAGGCAAATTACAGCGCATCAAAAGCGGGAATAGTCGGACTGACAAAGACTACCGCAAAAGAATATGCGAGCAGGGGGATTACCGCAAATGCAGTTGCGCCGGGCTTTATAACAACTGCCATGACCGAGGCCCTGCCTGAAAACGTTAAGGAGGATATGAAGAGGGCGATTCCGCTTGGAAGGTTCGGCGCTACAGATGATGTTGCAAATGCCGTTGTCTTTCTCGCATCGCCGGAAGCGGGTTATATAACAGGACAGGTGATACATGTTAACGGCGGGATGTATATGTAACACAAATTAAGAGTTAAAAGTTAGAAGTTGAAAGTTGTGAATTTTTAACTCCTAACTCTTAACTTATAACTTGAACTAAACTTGGAGGTGTTTTAAATGGTAGAAGAAAAGGTAAAAGAGATTATATCAAAACAGCTTGGCGTCAATGCTTCAGAGGTGACGCCGGAAGCATCCTTTGTTGAAGACCTGGGCGCAGACTCGCTGGATACGGTTGAGCTCGTAATGGCATTTGAAGAGTCATTCAACATAGAGATACCCGACGAGGATGCTGAAAAGATAACAAAGGTCAAGGACGCTATAGCGTATATCAACAGTAAAAAAGCTTAATGGAAAAAAGAAGAGTTGTTGTAACGGGTGTAGGCCTTATCACGCCTGTAGGGATTGGAGTCGAAGAAAGCTGGAAAGGGCTTATTGAAGGCAGGTCGGGTATAAAAAAACTGACCCGGTTTGACGCTTCTGCTTTTGCAACTCAGATAGCAGGCGAGGTGGAGGGGTTTAACCCTGAGGACTATATAGAGCCTAAAGAAATAAAGAAGATGGACCGTTTTATCCATCTTGCCATTGCAGCTTCGGATATGGCTGTAAAGGATTCGGGGTTAAAGATAACGGACAGCAATGCCGAAAGTGTCGGTGTGATAATCGGCTCAGGCATGGGCGGACTGCCGGCAATTGAACATTACCATTCTGTTCTCCTTGAAAAAGGCCCCAGAAGGATAACTCCTTTCTTTATCCCTATGCTAATAATAAACCTTGCAGGCGGCCATGTGTCCATGAAATATGGCGCCAAGGGCCCAATTTCTGCAGTTGCAACCGCATGCGCTACCGGCAGCCATTCAATAGGCGACGCATTCAAGATAATTCAGAGAGGAGACGCAGATGCAATGATTGCAGGCGGCGCTGAATCTGTTATAACGCCGATGGGAATCGGCGGGTTCAATGCAATGAAGGCGCTTTCTATACAAAACGATGAACCTGAAAAGGCAAGCAGGCCGTTTGACGCAGACAGGGATGGTTTTGTTATGGGAGAAGGCGTTGGCATAATGGTGCTTGAGAGCCTCGAACACTCACGCTCAAGGGGCGCCAGAATATATGCCGAGATTGCCGGATACGGGATGACAGCAGACGCTTACCATATGACGTCTCCTGCTCCTGAGGGAGAAGGCGCTGCACGGTGCATGGCTATAGCTTTAAAAGACGGAGGAGTTGCCGCTTCAGAAGTTGACTATATAAATGCACACGGGACATCCACAAAATACGGGGATGAACTTGAGAGTATCGCTATAAAGACAGTATTTAAAGGCCATGCATATAAGCTTGCAGTGAGTTCAACAAAATCCATGACAGGGCATCTGCTCGGCGCGGCAGGAGGCGTTGAGGCTGTTGTATGTGTTTTATGCATGAGAGATAATATTGTTCCTCCGACAATAAACCTTGATAATCCCGACCCGCAGTGCGACCTTGATTATGTTCCTCATAAAGCACGGAAGATGGATGTTAACTGCGTTATGTCCAATTCATTCGGTTTTGGCGGAACAAACGCCTGTCTGGTTTTCAAGAGACTTAAAGAGTAATTCGGACTATGCCAGCATCTCTTTGATTGTTAGTAAAACCGACTTGCCGAGCGCCTGCAAATCATAACCTCCTTCAAGCGCAAAGATAACAGGAACCTCTGCGCATGACAATATGCTGTTCACAAGGCCTCTTATTCCTTCGTCAGAAACCCTTATGCCTGACAAGGGGTCTTCGGCGCGGATGTCATAACCGGCGGACACAATGATAATATCCGGCGTGAACCTTCTTACAAGATCAGGAAGCATGTCCTGATATATATGGAGATAGTCTTTATTGCCGGAGCCGGAATTCAGAGGTACATTATAAGTGTATCCTTCGCCTTTGCCTTTTCCTCTTTCAGAGCCGCTGCCTGTTCCGGGATAGTGAGGATACTCATGGGTGCTGAAATAAAACACTGTATCATCTTCCTCAAATATATGCTGCGTGCCGTTTCCGTGATGGACGTCAAAATCTATGATGAATATTTTTTTGTATCCTCTTTTCTGCGCATACCGCGCTCCAACTGCGACATTATTGAATATGCAGAAGCCCATGGCCCTGCCTGCCTCTGCGTGATGTCCCGGAGGCCGAACAGCACAGAAGGCCCTCTCAATTTCTCCTTTTTTGCATCTGTCTATTGCCTCTATCACAGCGCCTGCCGCATACAGCGCAGCTTCAAGGCTGTTCACTGATATGTATGTGTCAGGGTCGGCATAGCCGGTTCTCATCCCCTTAAGCCTTTCAATATAATCGTGCAGATGAACAGCCTCTATATCCTTGAACTCAGCCTTGCGGGGTTTTATGTGTATGAGTTTATCCCAAATCGCCGAGGATTTGAGCGCATCCATAATTGCGATTAATCTCTCTTTGCACTCGGGATGCCACTGCGGAGTTTCATGCGCAAGGAATATATCGTCATAGATTAATCCAACCTTTTTCATATCATAAATAATAACAGAATTCAAAAACTTTTCCGCTCAAAACTGTTCCTGTTGTCTTTACATGAGGAATACAGGAGGCTGTATCTGTTTTTCGGCAATATTAAACTACCTTTGTAAAAGTGAAGATGTTAGTACCATATATTAAGGTTTTTGCAAATTCCCGTGCGGGGCTATCCGCTACATTTCATTACGACTTCAGCCCCTATTCTGATTGACCCGTGAATCTTGCTTCAATCCAGACACAGCCTCTTGATGAATTTTCATAATCTTTTATTTATATTTTTGTTATTATATTTACATCTATTTTTAATCCCGAGGAGGCACTATGTCTGAACTAAAAAAGATGTACCGCACTATTATGGATGACAATTTCCCGGATGATATGACAATAAAATTAGGGAATCAGACACTCGTTTATAAAAAGCGTGCATGGAAGATTCCGGATGCAAGAACAGGCGAGGTTATAGAGAAGGGGTTGCGCTACGGCGAAAACCCTGACCAGCAGGCTGCCATTTATGAACTGGTAAACGGAAATCTTGTCTTCGCTGGATGCGAGTATATCAATGCCGGAAACGGGCTTGTAAGCAGTATCACAGAAAAGGACATGATACAGGCAGGAAAACATCCGGGTAAAACTAACATGACAGACCTTGATAATGGCTTAAACATACTAAAATATCTCACAAATAAACCTGCTGCTGTTATCTTGAAGCATAATAACCCATGCGGCGCAGCGCATGGGACAGACATTGCTGATGCATATGACAGGGCTAATATGGCAGACAGGATTGCCGCATTCGGTGGATGCCTTGTTGTAAACAGGCCGATGGATAAAAAAACAGCAGAAGCTGTTAACGAAAATTACCTTGAGGTTGTTGCAGCGCCTGATTTTGAAGAAGGCACTGTTGATATTCTCGCAAAAAGGAAGAATCTCAGGATTATAAGAGTCAAAAAAATCAATGAGCTTGAAAAATACAGGAACTTCCGTTTTGTTGATTTCAAGTCGTTGATTGACGGCGGTTTGATAGTCCAGCAGTCACAGTTAAGCAGGATAAAGTCAAAAGCTGATTTTCTTCCCGCAAAGACTGTATACAAGAACAAAGAATATGCCACAGAAAGGATGCCGACTGATAAAGAATATGAAGACATGATTTTCGGCTGGAGCGTTGAGATGGGCATTACATCGAACTCTGTCATCTATGTTAAAAACGGAGAGACAGTAGGTATCGGCACAGGAGAGCAGGACAGGGTGGGCGTTGCGGAGATTGCGGTATTCAAGGCATATACAAAATATGCGGATGCATTATGTTTTAAGAACTATGGAATCCCTTACAAGACCCTTGAGATGGAAGTTGCGCGAGGAGAGCGTGATGCAGGCCTGCTTCAGGAGATTGATGAAGAGACGAGGAAGAATAAAGGAGGGCTTATTGGCGCTGTGATGGTATCCGATGCGTTCTTCCCGTTCAGGGACGGAATTGAAGTAGGAATAAAGCAGGGAGTTACAGCAGTTGTCCAGCCCGGAGGCTCGGAGCGTGATTTTGAGGTTATTGAGGCGTGTAACGAAGCGAATCCAAAAGTGGCGATGGTATTTACAGGACAGAGGGTATTCAAGCATTAATATAAAATCACAAAAAAGGAGATTATAAAATGGCAGAGACAAAGGCAGTAATAGAGACTAAATTCGGGAATATTGAGTTAAAGTTTTTCCCTGATGTTGCTCCCAATCACGTTAATAATTTTACAGGGCTTGCAAAAAAAGGATTTTACGACGGCACGATATTCCACCGTGTTATTCCGGGTTTTATGATACAGGGAGGAGATCCAAATTCTAAAAGTCCTGACAAGTCAAAACATGGAATGGGAGGCCCCGGATATACGATTAAAGCTGAATTCAATAACATGCCGCATAAGAGAGGAACTCTCTCTGCTGCTCGGTCTGCAAATCCGGACAGTGCGGGCTCCCAGTTTTTCATCTGCGTTGCTGATGCGCCTTTCCTTGACAGGCAGTACACGGTATTTGGAGAGGTGGCCTCAGGCATGGATGCAGTGGACAGGATAGTGAACCAGCCAAGGGACGCACACGACAATCCTGATGAGAGGATTGAGATGAAGGTGAAAGTTGTGGAATAGAGATTTTTCAGCTTTTGAATTTTTGAACTATCGCGCTATGTGGGGCGGTGAGAGGGTAGTGGAAATATGAGACTCCACATCCCATATTTCCACTACCCCCCTCCCGGATTAAACCCCGACTTTGGATACAGGCAGGCTCATTCTTTATTTACTGCTTTATGTATCTCTGTCCTTCACCTTTAATGTAGTCAACGAGTTTAAGGGTATTTGGTGAGGGGTTACCTTTTGTAATCATAATTATCGGCCTTGATATTTCGGGTGTCTCGGGAGACTTAACGGTATCATCAACTATACCTGATGGGCCGATCCCGATTGCTCCCGGATTTGATGTTACTTTTTGCTTGATATCATCGGCTGTAGTGGCCTCAAGGATGTTTCCCTTTGGTGGATTGCCATCAAGGATGCGCTTTTCAAATAGACTGTTAGTTCCATGAATAAGTTTCCCCCAGACAACAGTAATGGGCATATCCTTTCCGCCGGCATCCTTCCAGTTTGTTATCTTTCCTGAAAAGATTCCCTTTAGCTGCTCCTGCGAGAGTTTTGAAACGGGGTTATTTTTATGGTGAATTACAACAATCATGTCCTTCCCGATTGTAATCTGCTGAAGTGATGCCATATCCTTCACTTTTGCTCCATCCTTCTCCATCAGGTCCATCCAGTCTTGGAGTGTGAGGCCTGCTGCTGCTGCATCTGTCAGGCCTCTATCGAGGTCAATCAACGCATTCTTAGGCCCTGATGGTATAATGGTGAGTTTTATTCCGGTCGCCTTTTCGAATGGCTCCTTCACAGGCTTTAAAATATTCTCTACCGGTGCAGCCCCTGCGCCGATCTTTATCTCACTTCCAAGAGCATAAGTCCCAAGAACCATAATCATAATCATAACCATAACAACAGGAATTAAGCTGAATTTTAGCTTACTTACAAATTGACCAGGTATTAACATCTCATTTGCCTCCTTTGTTTTCAAAAAGTTAGAAAGTCAGGATTTATTTTTTCCTCAATCTTATTGACTTATTAAGGTGGACACCGTACCGGAACAAGCAAGTGGAAATATTCCCTCGAGGCCTTGATACAAAGGGGAGGTGGGGATATAAGCCCTGAATTTCCCTTTATACTTATATCCCTGTAAAATGGGAGGGAAGGCGCTAAGAAATTTATGTCTTTATGTTCTCTCATCTTGCATTGCTGAGAATAGACCTTTGGAATTCATAATTGATGAGTTTCTCAGCTATGTAGAGCTTGCAGTGTTCATAGGGGTTGTTAGAATGGCAGAGACTTTTATCGGCACACTCGATATACCATGGTTCAATACCCACGACATCGCATACACCACCTCGCATCTTTTGGCACATATAATTCCTCCTTTCAGTTTGAAACTTAATAAGTTGTTTACGATGTTCTATAGGTTAAACAAACTTTTCTTCATGCCAAAAACCTTAATCCCCCTCTGAGGTTCTCATCAGCGGGCTTGGACCACATTACCTCAGCATAAGCAGGCAACCTCGTTTCAACGTTATTAATCGGAAGATAGAGCTTTAAAATATCACCCTTCCTCAAGTCATAGTCTGTGGCGAGGCCTATACCCTCCGCGCTTATATCTACTCCAAGTCCATTTTGCTGAATATCCATAGATTGGCTGGTTTTTGTCGCGCATATTTCAAAGCTGACTGGTCTGTTAAAGCTTTGTCTCCCACTAGACCTTTTTTCTGATTTGTGTTCCATACCCCTCCCTTGGTATTAATGTTAAGCTAAGCTGCTTTTTCTTTATTAGCAAGAGGCATACCAAAAGAAATAGTATCCTTTAAGTACTTGATTTTAAATTAGAATATTGTGATAGGCGTCTTAACCTTAAAGGGGCTTTTGTATGGATTTTCATGCAGTAGAGATTATGAGAATTGAATAAAAGATAGTCCTTTAGCAAGAAATTTTAAGGATAATCCATATGTATGGATTATCCTACATCTCAAAAACATTCTTTACTTTTACGTATCAAAAGAACTGAATTATCTCATTTGAATGCTTATGAAAAGAACCTTATTAGCAATCCTGTATCTCATTTTCAAGTCTTCTTAAAGTTCTCAGGTTTGATGTCGTGTTTCTTAAAGAGGTTATAAAAATCAGCCCGATATTTTCCTGCCAGTGTTGCTGCTCTACTGACATTGCCTCTTGTAAGTTCAAGGAGGCGAAGGAGATATTCCCTTTCGAAGGCATCCCTTGCCTCCTTAAGGGGCTTTAATGGTTCCTGGACAATACCCTTTGTATGAAGGATCAGGTCATCGGTGATAACATCCTGCTGTGTCATGGCAACTGCATACTCGATGGTATTCTCCAGCTCCCGCACATTCCCTGGCCAGTCATAAAGCATGAGTTTCTGCATTGCCATAGGTGTCAGGCCCTTTATCTCCTTTTTCATCTGCCGGCTGAATATTTTTAAGAAATGGTCTACTAAAAGTGGGATATCTTCTTTTCTTTCTCTGAGAGAAGGCAGATAAATGGGAATGACATGAATCCTGTAAAAGAGATCCTCTCGGAAAGAACCATTTTTGACCTCAGCCTCCAGGTCTTTATTTGTGGCTACGATGACCCTCACATCTATGTCTACTGGTTTTTGGCTCCCAACAGGATAGAACTGTCGCTCCTGAAGCACCCTTAATAGTTTAGCCTGAGTCAGAAGGGGCATATCACCAATTTCATCCAAGAATATTGTGCCTCCAGCAGCATGGGCAAATAAACCCTTTGAATTTCGTATAGCGCCGGTAAAGGCCCCCTTCTCATAACCGAAGAGTTCGCTTTCGAGAAGTGTTTCAGGGATAGCAGCACAGTTTATAGCAACAAAGTGTTTGCCCTTCCTTTCGCTGGCAAGGTGGATGGCCATGGTAATGAGCTCCTTACCTGTGCCGCTTTCTCCATAGATATAAACAGTGGAGTCAGTGTTTGCAATGCGGGATATCTGCTCCAATACCCTCTGCATTCTTTGGCTTTTGGCCACGATGTTTTCAAAATCATATCTCTCCTGCAGAAGCCCTTCAAGCCTTTTGACTTCAGAGGTTAGCCTGCGATTCTCCATGGCCCTTGCGACCTGTAGAAGAAGTTCTTGGGGACTAAAGGGTTTGGTGAGATAGTCAAAGGCCCCCTTTTTCATTGCCTCTACAGCGCTCTCAATACTTCCATGGGCAGTGAGTATGATGACAGGCATATCAGGGTTTATTAAATGTAACTCCTCCATCAATGATATACCGTCCCTGTGAACAAGCCTGAGGTCAATAATAGAAAGGTCAAAGGCCTCTTTTTTAACCTCCTCTATCGCCTCATTTTCATTAAGTGCGGTGGCTACATCATAGTTTGCCGATTCAAGCCTCATCCTTATCAGTTCTAAGAGGTTACTATCATCATCCGCTACTAATATCTTTTTTGAAGACATGACTTTAAAGCCCTTTCTTTTTTTCTTCTATCTCGATATCCACCTGCTGTGATTTCTGGATAGCCTTATTTAGTTCTCTGATAGTTTTATTTAATTCCTCATTCCCTTTGCTTAATTTCTCGTTCTCCTGTAGTATCCCTATCCAGATTTTGGCCTGCTCAACCAGAGGGCTCTGGGGATAGTCTTTAATCAGCCTTCTAAGGAAATTAAGAGAATTTTTATAGTCCTTTTTTGGATATTCAGAATGGGCATGAATAAGCCCCATGTTAAAAAGGGCCTCATCTCCAGGAGGGTTGTTATTAGAGAGAGATAAAGCCTTCCGGTTTTCTTTCAGAGAACCCTCGTAATCTCCCTGGACAAGGAGTTTTTGACTCCTAATAATAGATTCGCGCGCTTCTCTCCCATTTTCAATCTCCTTCAATGTAGCGCAACCAAGAAAGGATAGAAGTATCAGGCCGGTAATACAAAGATGAAAGTACTTCCATGTCTTAATTCGCTTTCTACCCAAACCTTACCTCCATGGGCTTTTATGATATGTTTAACAATGGCCAGCCCTAGGCCTGTTCCCTTGATTTTATTATAACTTGTGATCATTGCCTGCTTAAATTTATCAAAGATTATGTTTAAATCCTCTCTTGGGACACCATGTCCAGTATCCGCCACAGAGACCTCCATGCCTTGCTCAACAGGTCTTGCAGATACCTTAACATGACCACCGTTGGGTGTAAATTTTATAGCATTCCCTATCAAATTCCGAAGTACCTGAAGTATCCTTTCACTGTCCATTTTGACAGTTGGTAATTCCTGCGTGATGTCCACTTTAAGACTTATATTTTTAGCCACCGCCAAGGGTTCTATTTCAGTAACAGCCCTATTTATCAGAGGCCTAATATCTGAGTCAGTAAAGTTGAATATCGCCATTCCAGCCTCCATCTTCGAAATATCCAGCAGGGAATTAACCAGGTCAATCACACGATTACTTTCTTCAGTGATGATTGTCAAAAGTCTTTTTTGTTTATCCGTAACCTCTCCTCCGATACCATCCCATAAGAGATTGCTCCCTTCCTTGATGGAGGCAAGGGGGGTACGCAGTTCATGGGCCATCAATGAGAAAAAATCCGACTTCATCTTATCCATCTCTTTAAGTTTATTGCACATAAGATTAAAGGCCTGTGCTAAATCTCGTATTTCGGGTGGAAAGGAAAGGCTTAAGTTACCCTCAAAATCCCCTCTTGCAATCTCTCCGGTCTTTTTCTTCATAAAAGAAAGTGGTCTGGTGATACTTCTTGTAATAAAGATAGAGATTATGATTCCAAAAAGGAGAGTGCTTACAGTCATCATCATGGCCACTCTATGCGCCCTGGCTCCGGTCTCTCCCAGTCCTTTTATCTTTTCATAGGTATCTTGTTCGGTGTAGACCTTCAATCTCCTCAACTCTTCTATTATTCCATCCACAATCCTTTCTTTCTCTCCTCTATACGAATTTTGAGGATAGTTTTTATCGGCCCTGACAAACCCTATTTCCTCATCAAAAAGAGATTTATAGTGTTGATGATAATCCTTTATCTTAAGCAATATATCTTTTTTATGGGCGGTGTCTGCTATGTATATTGCCTCATTAAGATATTGACTGAAATCCCTTTCAGCGAGCAGAAACTGGCTGTAAAGCGCAGCATCTTTTATAATAATATATTTCCTCTCGTGCCTCACCTGTGACAGAAGAGAGTCTGTGAGCTTCTTTTCGTAGTCTCTCATTTTATTATCAGCGTCCAGCGTATAACGGGTAACCTGCTCAAATTGTTGTAACTGTAAAATGGTATATGCATTCACCGCCATAGCAGGAACAAATATGGCGAGATACACACTAATCAGCCGGGAAAATATACTCAACCTTCTCATGTTGTTATTATCCCTCCCTCAAGAAATTAGGCCATGTCCCTTTGAGTTGTTGAAGTAGGAAGCGGCCCCGGTTAAACTTAAATAACCAAATCATGAGACTTCTCTGATTCACAGCAAAATTTCCCCTCAATATTAAAAGCTTTCAGCAATAATTGCAATAGAGGAAGGGGTCGGCTTACAACTATCAGCCATAAACAGCAAAAATGGGGCTCAGGCCTTGAAGTGCGAAAGTGAATTTTAAAAAGCCTCCGGAAATTCCGGAGGCTTTTTAAGTTTAATTTTTAATCTCTTAGAACAATCCGCTGACCTTTCCGGTGTTCACATCCACATCAATCCTTCTGTATGCAGGGTCGGAACTTGTGCCGGGCATGAGGCTGATAGTGCCTGCGCAGGGGCAGAGGAATTTGGCGCCGGAGTAAATCAATATATCTCTGATGGGCAGCGTCCACCCTTTAGGAACTCCCTTGAGGGCAGGGTCGTGTGTAAGGCTCAAGTGGGTCTTGACCATCATGGTGGCGAAGTCCGCGTACTTGGGATCGTCTTCCAGCATCTTCGCCTTGGCTTCAGCTTCAGGCAGCCATGAGACGCCGTCAGCGCCGTATACTTCTTTGGCGATGGTTGCTACGCGGTCGCGCAGCTTCATTTCTATAGGATACAGATATTTGAAGTCATTTTTTTGGTTGCAGGCGTCAATGACCGCATCGGCAAGTTCCAAAGCTCCCTCACCGCCCTTTAGCCAATGCTGGGATTCAGCGCAGCGGGCACCTGCTGCTTCAGCGGCTTTTTTGACAACAGCCACTTCAGCATTCGTGTCAGTATAAAAACGGTTGACGCAGACCACAGGGTTTATGCCGGACTTGCGGATAACATTAATCATGTGTATCATGTTGGCGCAGCCTTTTTCTACCAGCGCTATATTTTCCTTTGTGTATTCTTCAGGCAGGGGCTTGCCGGCCACTACCTTGGGACCGCCGCCGTGCATCTTCAGGGCGCGGACCGTAGTGGTAAGCACGGATACGTGGGGTTTCAGCCCGCTGAAGCGGCACTTGACGTTCCAGAATTTTTCAAAACCGATGTCTGCCGCAAAACCGGATTCGGTCACATGGTAGTCGAACAATTTCAGTCCGACCCTGTCTGCTATGATTGAGGACTGGCCTACGGCAATGTTGGCAAAAGGCCCGGCATGTACAAAGCAGGGGTTGTATTCAGCCGTGCACATGAGGGTTGGATTGATTGTATTGCGCATGAAGGCTGCCATGGCATTGCCGACTTCAAGATCGCCTGTGGTAACAGGTTTGCCGCTCTTATCAAAAGCAACTGTGATATTGTTCAGGCGCTGTTTCAGGTCAGCGAGGTCATTGGCTACTGAAAGAATTGCCATGCACTCTGAGCCTACTGCGATACCGAACTTTGACTGCATCATAAAACCGTCCTGCCTGCCGCCGAGGCCGATGATTATATTGCGGAGGCTCTGGGCGCAAAAGTCCATTATCCATCCCATCTCCACGCGGGTAGGGTCTATGCCGAGCCGCCTCATCCTGGTGAGACGCTTCAACTGCTCATCGTTATAATTACGCTCGTGCTGCATACGGGATGTCATTGCTACCATGGCCAGGTTGTGGGCGTTCATGATGTCGTTGATGTCACCTGTGAGTCCCAATGAAAACTCGGTCATGGGAATCAGCAAAGAGTTGCCGCCGCCGGCAGCAGTGCCTTTTACGTTCATTGTGGGGCCGCCGGAAGGCTGACGCAGCGCTCCTCCAACGTTCACGCCGCGCTTGCCAAGTCCCTCCATCAAGCCGCACGATGTTGTGCTTTTGCCTTCGCCCAGAGGGGTCGGCGTGATGGCCGTTACCTCGATGTACTTGCCATCGGGCTTGTCTTTGAGACGATTGATGACCTTAAGAAAGTCAATTTTGGAGAGGCGTCCCATGGGGAGCATCTCGTCTTTTTGCAGACCGAGTTTCTCACGCCACTCTTCAGGTGAGGGCATATTTTTTTCAGCTTCTTCTGAAATCTGCCAGTCAGCTAACTTCGTTGCATCAAAGGCCATTTTCAAAATCCTCCTTATTTAGTAATTTATCAATGCATTTAAGAATTTCTCGTTCATGCGCCTGAGGTTTTTGCTCAGGACCAATACAAGTTTCTTAAGTATCTGGGAAGCCAGAACAACATCTTCTTTTTCCAGTTTCTCGAATTCATCTTTGGGAAGCTTTAACAGTTCTGCGCTTTCAATGGCAATTGCATTAGCTTCATGCCGGCGATGCTCAATAATCGAAAGCTCTCCAAAAAAATGTCCCGGAGTCAGAACCGCAAGTGTCTGTTTCCAGCCGTCAGGCGTTACCTTGTTTATCTCAATCTTCCCTGAACGAATCATATAAATGCCTTTTGTGTCCTCGCCTTCCTTAAAAAGAAACTCTCCTTTTTTTAATGAGACTTCTTTTATGACTTTTGTTAACTTTTCAAGTTCGGCAGTGCCAATGTCTTCAAATAGAATCTGTTTTTTAAGTTCGCTGATGCTTGTCATAATCTCTCCTTTCTTATTTCTCTATCTTTACCGCACACACCTTGAGTTCAGGTGTTTTTGAGTGGGGGTCAAGAGCGTCTGAGGTTATTACGTTTACAGCGGCTTTGCTGTAATGCATCGGGATAAAAAGAACGCCGTTTGATACCATGTCCGTTATCCGCGCCTTTATCTCAATCTGCCCTCTCCTTGATCTGACCTTGATTTTTTCACCATTCTTTATTCCGGCTTTTTTCGCATCTTCCGTGTTTATCTCAACATAAGGTTCGCCTGCGTGCTTTTCAATAGGCGCAACTCTCATCGTCATTGTAGCGCTGTGATACTGAAAAAGGTTTCTGCCTGTCGTGAGTATAAATGGATAATCGCTGTCTGCAAGCTCTGCAGACGGAAGATATTTTACCGGAGTAAATGATACTTTGCCTCTCGGAAACCCTGCCTTGTACAGATATTCTGTGCCGGGATGGTCTTTTGTAGGACAGGGCCAGTGGATGCCATGGGTGCGTATCCTGCTGTAGGATATGCCTGAAAGAGCGGGCCATAAACTGCCGAGTTCTTCAGATATCTCTTCAACAGAAGAGTATTTCATGGGGTATCCTATCCTGTTGGATAATTCAGCTATTATCCATGAGTCCTCTTTTGCGTCTCCCGGCGGCTCTACCGCTTTTCTTACAAGCTGGACTTTTCTTTCTGTATTTATGAAAGTGCCGTTCTTTTCAGCAAAGCAGGTAGCAGGCAGGACTACATCTGCGAGAGCCGCTGTCTCTGTAAGGAATATGTCCTGAACCACCATGAACTCAAGATTTTCCAGCGCTTCTTTCGTATGATTTGCATTTGCGTCTGTAATTATTGGATTTTCTCCCATTATGTAAAGCGCCTTGAGTTTTCCTTTGAAGGCTGATTCTACCATCTCTGTTGATTTCAGCCCCTCTTTATCGGAAAGCCGGACTTTCCATGCATCCTCAAATTTTTTCTTGACCATGGGCATGTCAACCCTCTGATAGCCGGGATATACATTAGGAAGGCAGCCCGCATCACAAGCGCCCTGAACGTTGTTCTGTCCTCTGAGAGGATTTATTCCCGTATGCTCTCTTCCGATATTGCCTGTAAGAATGGCAAGATTGGCTATTGCATTTACATTGTCTGTACCGTGAGTGTGCTGGGTAATCCCCAAGGTGTAGAATATTCCCGCCTTTCTTGAGCCCCCATAAAGCTTTGCAGCCTTAATTATATTTTCCGCAGGCACGCCTGTAATCTGTGAGACTGCCTCTGGTGGGAACTTCTCCAATGACTTTGTCCATTCATCAAAGAACTCGGTTCTTTCCTCTATGAATTTTTTGTCGTGAAGCCCTTCCTTTAATATCACATGGGCAATGCCATTAATCAGGGCAACATCTGTCCCCGGTTTCAGGTTCATGAAAACTTCTGAAAATCTTGCCATAGGCACTTTCCGCGGGTCGGCTACGATTATCTTTGCGCCCTTTCTGAATGCCTTTATCATCCTGTTTGCGATAACAGGATGGGTCTCTTTCGTGTTGGAGCCGATTACAAAGAGAACCTCCATCCCCTCAATCTCTCTTATGGAATTGGTCATTGCTCCTGAGCCGAATATTGTAGCCAGACTGGCTACAGTTGCAGCGTGTCAGAGACGGGCGCAGTGGTCCACATTATTGGTCCCTACTACTGCCCTCATAAATTTCTGGAACAGATAGTTTTCTTCTGTAGTGCATTTTGCAGAAGAAAGTCCTGCTATTGAATCAGCGCCGTGCTTTTCCTTTATCTCCCTGAGTCTTGAGGCTATGTAATTGAGAGCCTCATCCCACGATGCTTCTCTAAAGAGTTCGAAGCCTACCCCCCCACGCCCCCCCTTACTAAGGGGGGGATTAAGGGGGGGTGTCTGAACGCTGAACGCTGAATGCTCTTTTGGCTTTATTCTAATAAGAGGTCTCGTGAGCCTGTCGGGGCTGTTGATAAACGAATAGCCGAACCTGCCTTTAACGCACAGCCATCCCTCGTTCCACTTGTCTTCCTTTGAAGTCACTCTTATAACTTTATTCTGCCTTACGTGAAGGGTGAGGTTGCACCCTGTTCCGCAGTATGAGCAGGTAGTGTCAATTTCTTTTATGTCTTTCTGTCTGCCGCGGAGTTGCCGCATTTTCCCTGTTAAAGCGCCTGTCGGGCATACAGCCACACACTGTCCGCAGAATTCACAGTCAAGGTCTTTTTCAAATGTCGGGCATATCTTGGATTTAAAACCGCGGTATGCAAAATCTATAGCGCCCACGCCCTGTATCTCATCGCAGGCCTTTACGCATCTGCCGCAGAGGATGCATTTCTCCATATCCCTTTCAATAAAAGGATTGCCGTCCCTTTTTTCGTATATCCTTCTTTCCCCTCCGAACCTGTTTTCCCTTATGCCATAGAAATATGCGAGTTCCTGAAGGGTGCAGTCTCCTGCCTTTTCGCATACCATACAGTCATTCGGATGGTCTGAGAGAATAAGTTCAAGCACTGTTTTTCTTAAGCCCTCAAGGGCTGGAGTTGAAGTTGTCACTTCCATTCCCTCTGAAACAGGCGTTGTACATGATGTGAGCGGCCTCGGAACACCCTTTACTTCAACAATACAGAGCCTGCAGCCTCCGAATGGTGTAAGTTTCGGATGATAACAGAGCGTAGGTATTTCTATATTCAGCATACGCGCTGCGTCAAGCACAGTTGTGCCTTCCGCAACCTCTATTGCTTTGCCGTTAATATTCAGTTTAATCATTGCTTTGATACTCTGACCCTCTGACACTTTGAATCTACTCCTTCCCCACTGCCTTGAATTTACATACATCAAAACAGGCCCCGCATTTAATGCACATTGCAGAGTCTATCTTGTGCAGTTTCTTTTTCTCCCCTGTTATTGCCTTTGCAGGACATGCCCTTAAGCACGCTCCGCATCCTTTACAGAATTCCTCAAGAATATAGTAAGTCAGCAGTTCTTTGCAGACTGCCGCCGGGCACTTTCCATTTAAATGCGCTTCGTATTCATCTCTGAAATATTTTATAGTGCTTAAGATAGGGTTTGGCGCTGTCTGGCCAAGACCGCAGAGTGATGCGGCCTTAATATCAGCGCTGAGTTTCCCGAGGAGTTCTATGTCTCCTTCTTTCCCTTTGCCTTTTGTTATTCTGTCGAGAATTTCAAGAAGTCTTTTAGTTCCTATCCTGCACGGCACGCATTTCCCGCATGACTCCATCTGCGTGAACTGGAGAAAGTACTGCGCCATGTTAACCATGCAGTTATCTTCATCGAGCACTACCATTCCGCCTGAGCCTACTATAGAACCTACTTTTGCAAGCGACTCAAAATCAACAGGGGTATCAAGCATTTCCGCAGGAATACATCCGCCTGAAGGCCCTCCTGTCTGGATTGCCTTAAGCGCCCTGTCGCCTTCAATGCCTCCGCCTATGTCGTAGATTATTTCCCGAAGCGGAATTCCCATAGGCACTTCTATGAGCCCTGAGTTCTTGATCTTTCCAGTAAGGGCAAATACCTTTGTGCCTTTTGATTTCTCTGTGCCGAAGGAAGAAAACCACTCCGCGCCGTTCCTTATGATATATGGAATATTTGCAAGGGTTTCGACATTATTTATCACTGTTGGTTTTCCCCATAATCCGCTGTAGACAGGGAAGGGCGGTTTTGCCCTCGGCATTCCTCTCTGCCCCTCAATGGAGGCGATTAAAGCCGTCTCTTCGCCGCAGACAAAGGCCCCGGCGCCGAGTTTTACCTTTATATCAAAGCTGAATTTTGTGCCGAGGATATCTTTTCCGAGAAACCCTCTTGTCCTCGCATCAGAGAGAGCTTTTCTCAGCCTTTCAACAGCAAGCGGATACTCAGCCCTTATGTAAACATAGCCCTTATCAGCGCCGATGGAATAAGCGCCTATTATCATTCCCTCGATTACAGCATGGGGATTGCCCTCGATAACAGACCTGTCCATAAATGCGCCGGGATCGCCTTCATCTGCGTTGCAAATCATGTATTTTTGCCTGGAGGCCTGTTTCATTGCCGCTTCCCATTTAACTCCCGTAGGAAACCCTGCTCCGCCTCTGCCTCTGAGGCCTGAAGCCTTGATAATTCCGATTACATCCTCGGGGGCAGATGAGGTAAGAACCTTTCTTGCCGCCTCATAGCCCTTGCCTGCAATATAGGCATCTATGTCCTCGGGATCTATAGAGCCGCAGTCCGAAAGAACAACCTTAAGCTGTTTTTTATGGAAGTTATGATAGTCATCTCCCACAACCCAATCGGTTACAGGATTGTTTTCGATGATGTGCTCTTTTACTATTCTTGATATCATCTCAGGCTTTACATACTGGTATGTTGTTTTTTGTCCTTTTACTATCACATCCACCAGAACGTCTTTAGCGCACAGGCCGCGGCATCCCACCTTATGCGTCAAGCAGTTTTTCGCTACCGTCGCCTCAATGCCGGATGCGTCAAGTTCTGTCCTGAAGGCATCCATAACTTCAGAGCCGCCGGCTGCTATTCCGCCCGTGCCCATACATACTTTTATAACAATGTTAGTCGGCTTCACTGTTTGCACCCTTGATAGAACGTATTTCTTTAATGAGTTTATCAGCTGCTGCCTTCCCATGGACCTTTTTATTGATTATGAAGACCGGAGCAATGCTGCAGGCGCCAATACAGTTTACTTTTTCGAGCGTGAATTGCATATCCTTTGTTGTTTCCTCACCCTCCGAAATATCAAGCTCCTTTTTTACTCCGTTTATCAATCTCTCGGAGCCTTTGACATGGCATGCAGTGCCGCAGCAGGCAGTGATAATATTTTTCCCCCGCGGTTTCAGGTGAAACTGCGCATAGAATGTGGCTATTCCGTAGAAGCTGCTGGGATTGACGTCCAGCCTTGATGCAAACCAGTTGACAGCTTCCTCAGAGATATATCCAAAGGCATTCTCAATATCCTGAAGAATAGATATGAGATTGCCCTCATTTTCTCTGTTTTCTTTCAGAATCTTTTCAAGAGTTTTCTCCATGCCAAAAATTCCTTTCAGATGTGGACTTTAAAATTAGCACAGCAAAGGAAAGGCTGTCAATGCAGAAATAGAAATGAATCAATAAGTCTTGGTTATGGGAATGCTGTGCTCTCCATGCAAGAATACTTAAAGTTTTTCATTTGACACTCAGTCAGAAGGATACAATTTTACCCAGCCTGAAGTTGACAATGAAATCAAAATAATTGTATTCTACAAATCTATTTTTCGCGGGCCGCTAGCTCAGTTGGTAGAGCAACGCCCTTTTAAGGCGTGGGTCGAAGGTTCGAATCCTTCGCGGCTCACCATGTGTCCCCATCGTCTAGCCCGGCCTAGGACATCGCCCTTTCAAGGCGGTAACACGGGTTCGAATCCCGTTGGGGACGCCATTGAAAATCAAGGGGTTACAGCGAGTACCCCTTTTTCATTTTCATCTCTACGTGCCGTCATCGGATTGCAGCAAAATTGAAGCAGTCTCCTTAATGATTTAGTCTGCTGAGGCTACATATGCACTTCAAAAAAAGAGTTTCGGATATTTTTGGGCTCAGGAAAGCGGGTTTTTGAAAAATAAAAA
This sequence comes from Nitrospirota bacterium, assembly GCA_016195565.1. Classification (NCBI taxonomy): domain Bacteria; kingdom Pseudomonadati; phylum Nitrospirota; species Nitrospirota bacterium. The sequence continues at coordinate 115,049 of JACPZK010000017.1, forward strand.
AGGCGCCGATACCTGCGGCAGGGATTACGGTAACAATTATTGGAATGATTAGTTTGTTCATATTATTTCTCTTCAACAAATACAAGCTTGTCTTTGGATGTTTTGGATAAATTTATCAGTTAACCGTTTCTATAAAAACCGGTTCTTTATTTAAAACAAAATTAATTTTACCGTTAACCGCCTTTTCCGTTCGAACGCCGTTGCGCATAATGAAATTTACTGATTTAGCTCCGCCGACTTCAACAACAACATTTTGCGGCGATTTTAGAGTTTTATTTGTTATTGCCGGCATAACATCATCAGCAGTTTCATAGAGAAAAGGATTAAATGCCACCCACATTTTCTTCCCGTTTGTATTTTTAAATTCTTCAAGCCAATAACCGGATTGATTTATTTCTCCGAAAAGATGCCTTGAATGAACGGGGTATTTTTTAAACAGAGCAATCAGGTTTTTAACGACATAATACTGTTTTCTTTTGGCGCCGGTTTTTGAATCAATAAGTCCGATTTTGGCGGTTCTCGATATTCCGGTTATTATTTTGCCGGTGACATTATTTTTTGAAGCATTGGAAAACGCCATGACATATCCTTCAACCCATAAAATAGAAGCCTCGTCTTCATCAAGATATCCCCAATCTCTTCTCCCATTTTTCAAATATGGTGTATCCATAAAGCCTTCAGATATCAAAATGGGTTTATCGCCATAGCCATATTTTTTCAATAAAGCGCGATAGGTTTCATAAAGGTTATATTCAGAAGCCAGATCGCCAGCTTTTGTGCCTTGGACATAACCAAAACTTTTAGGATAATCGTGATACATAAAAACATCGAATTTCGGTTTCGCCTTAAAATACGCTTGATAAAATTTTTCCGTGTAGAGTTTGCTCTGATTTTTGCTTTCGCCAATAAATCCGGGTGAGCCGACCATAATATCTGGGAAGGCCGCCTTAATCTTTTCGTAAGCAGCATTGTCAAGTTTAACTAAATTCTCCGCAGTTCCGTTATATGAGCCGGGCAAAGAATTTGACGCTCCACTTCCGTCGTTTCCCGGGTTTGGCTCATTTTGAGACTCTGTATATTTGATATTCATTTTATCTTTGTAGCGGGCAATGAAGCGATAAACAAATTCCGCAAACGATTCAGCGTCTTTTTGCCGGCTGAAATTAGCCGATGGGGCAAACATTGGAATAATAGAAATGCCGTATTGATTGGCAAATTTGGCAATTTCGTCAAAATCAAATTCAATCCCGCCGAGTGAAGTTTTCCAGCGCCATTCACTATTGCTGGGATTAATTGTGTCTTGAGGGACTACTATTTTCACATAATTCAATCCCAAATCGTTGGCTATTTGAAAATAAGTTTCTTTGTTTTTTGATTTTGCTTCTTCGTAGCCGATTTTGAGCCCGAAAATCCCAAAAGGCGAATTCCCGCTTGAAACTGGCGGCGGAGTTATGACGGGTGGGGTCGTGGCCGGAAGTTGTGTTGTGGGAGATTGCATGGCTGGCGATTGTGTTGCAGAGGGTTGGACTTGTTGGCAATCTTTCGGGCACACATTAGGATTGGCTCTTTCAAAGGCATCGCAAACACCATCGCCGCATTTGCCGATTTGAGGTGTTGACTGTTTATTTTGAGTTGGTTTTTCTGTGGAAGACTGACAATCCCTTGGACAAAGGTTAGGGTTTGCCTTTTCAAATTCGTCACATATCCCGTCACCACACCTGTCCACGGGCGGCTCAGAAAAAGCGGATTTCTGAAAAACAAAAAATGCGCAAATGCCTGTGGCGATTATTAAGACTGTGATAATTGGAATGAATAGTTTGTTCATGTTATTTCTCCTCCACAAACATCGGCTTGTCTTTTAGGGTTAAAGTGATTTTTCCGGCAGCAACAGATTTTGTCTCGGTGTTGAAAGCGGTGTTATAATCCGTCACTTCTTTTCCTGACTCGTATTTAGGTATAGCTTCGGTGATTTTGACTTGCTTGATATTGCCTGTGTTTATTTCAATTGTTTTTGAAGCGCTATTGTCATTCCAAGCGGCATAAATTGATTTTCCGTTTTTTGTAAATTTGTATACATACACGCCGTCCTTTTCCTGAATCGTCTGGATATTATTCCAATCGCTTCCTTCTAAGACCTCAACCATCTTTTTGTAGGTGTAGTAGGAGAGTTTTTTAGAACCATTGTCATGAATAAACCCGTAGTGAGAAAAAACTTGGTGATTAGGTTTTCTTTCTATCACATACATCCAAAAAATCTTATCAATGCCCTGAACGAGTGAATAGACGTATGTTTTAAGCAATGCCGCAGCTTGCTGACTCTCTGTTTGGTAAGGCAAAAGATTTGCTATGGGGTGGCGGGCGGGATAGGCAGGCTGACCATCGTACATTGCTGTTTCCAGATAAATCGGCACTTCTTTAACATTTATCCCATAATTGGAAAGAATCTTTCCGAAAACCTCAATCCTATTCTTGAGCAGTTTGTAATCTTCCGCTCTTGCGTGATGTTGCTTAAATTCAAATATGTCAAAATATCCCTTGGCGCCGTTTTCAAGAATTGCCTTCAAAAATCTGGCTGGATTGTGGATATCATTAGTTGGCGGCTCTGCATCGCCTGGATTGACTTTTTCCCAATCGCCTGCCTCGGTGATGTTCCAATAGCCAAAGCTGCTGAGTCCTCCCAAAACAACCTTACAATCACTGCATTCACCCTTGATTATTTTATAGGTAGTTTGCAGAAACTCTGCGTATTCTTTAGGATAGGTTCCCCAGAATGCATTTGGCTCCGTATCAACCTCCCAAATTTTTACTCTATCTTTATACTTCCGAACTATATCCCTGGCCGCCTTCTTATATTCCTCTGAGACGTTTGGCGGTTGATTGCCCCCTTCCATAGCGACCAATCTGGAATATACTTTTATATTTTGAGGAACAGATTCTATGTTTGTTGAATTGGGAACTGGCATCTCCTGAACCCATTTCACGCCAAGATCACCGAGGTATTGATTTATTTCGGACCTGGAAATGTTCATTCTGTCAACAACGATGGTCTCGGTATATGGATTGAAGACCCCAAACGGCGAAACTTGAGATTTTATATTTGGGGTTATAGACTTAGTTGAAATAGTATGGCTGGGTGAAGTTAGCTGCGGAGCTGCCTGTTCTTTACAATCCTGTGGGCATATAGTCGGATTCTTTTTTTCAAACTCATCGCAAATCCCGTCGCCGCATCTGCCGAATTTTGCAATTGGCATCTTTGGTTCAGAAAAAGCGGATTTCTGAAAAACAAAAAATGCGCCAATGCCTGCGGCAATAATTATAACGACAAAAATTGGAATAATTAATTTATTCATATTATTTAACATTCTCACTTTTTTAAAAGTTTTTGTTTTCAATTATCGGGTTCGGAATTTCACTTAACTTGGTCACAAACGCATTCCTACTTCGCTTTTTGTCAAGATTTGGGGTTATATCCGAACCTGTTTCGGATATTCCACCTATAGACATGGTTGAAATATACCTATTTTTATGGAATATGTAAACATTTATTTCAGGATAAGATATATGCTTTTAGAGTGCGAGCAAAATCTGAATATCCCCTCTTTAAAGAATGCGGCGCTTTTTGTTTTTAAAAAGTCATCCAACATTGGTATAATAACCTCCATACATTTCCATACGAGGTGAAGGATATTATGCTTCCTTTTTGTTTGCATGCCAAGACAATATCAGATGCGTGGTTTCAGTTGATATATAATATTTTTGACCATTCCTACACTCAGAAAATCCAGAAAGGCTCATTTGAAAACGAGCAGTATCGCCTTCAGTATCCGGGCATGGCAGTGTTCATTGAACACCCCGGCGAGGATATGATTCCTGTGATTCCGCCTGCGTTGAATATCCCGTCGCCTACGACAATGGACTATATAGAAGATTATTTCGCAAATTACCTTATGGACCCTGAGCTTTCAGAAAATGAGACCTATAAGTATTCAAGCAGGATTCATCACCCGATGCCAAAGGGAGGGACGCAGTTTGAAAGGGTAATTGAAATGCTTAAGGCTACACCACTTACAAATCAGGCTGTTATAGAGATAGGCTCTCCGGAAGACCATGATATATGTTATGGAAACGACGGGAACCTTGATCCTCCATGCCTGAGGCTTCTGGATTTTAAGGCAGTGCCGATTAATGATGAGCTCGTTCTTACTGTAAGCTGCTACTTTCGTTCATGGGATCTGTGGGCAGGTTTTCCTACAAACCTCGGCGGCATAGAGCTTTTAAAAAGCTATGTTGCCGGAGAAACAAATCTAAAGAACGGGCCCATGTATGCGTACAGCGCAGGCGCTCATATCTACGGTTATCAGGAAGAGATTGCGAGAATAAGGACGCTAAAAACGGTGGTTAAGAAATAATTGCGCCGCTGTCCTATTTAGTCCGATAGCTCTCTAAAAACTCCTGAGGCGGCAATATTCTGATACCCATATATTCCTGTATGGCAAGGACTTCTCCATCGCCGGTTATGACAGCATCTGCCTTTAATGCCACGGCGCATTCAATAAACTTATCATCATCGGGATCATTTTTGACAATCTTTATCTTTGGTGTTTTCGTGGTAAACAGGATGTTGAAGCCCTTGGCGAAAAGGGATAACAGTTCTTCAAGTTCAGCTTCGTCCTTCATGCCGATCCTGCCAAGGACGTCTATATATTCATCAAGGACAGCATGGGACAGGCAGAGGGTTATTTTTTCATTTTTCCACAGGTCTGTAATCTTCTTCGGGTTTCCGCCGAAAAAAGATGAGACAAAGATGTTAGTATCAATGACGACCTTCATCCTTATTTTTTGCGCGCCGATTTAATAGCCTTGTCAATCGCTGCAGGCGTTACGCCTTTTGACTTCAATTTCCTGCCGATTCTACCCCACAGGTCATCAATATACGCGCCGATATCACGCTCTTTAATGTGCTCTTCTATAAGCCCTCTCACCATCTCGCTCGTAGTCTTGCCCTCGCCTCTGGCAAGCCTGTTGAGCCTGTTCTTGACCTCGTCATCAATCCTTATAATCATCTGCGTTGACATCTCTTCACCTCCAAAATATATCTTGTATATATTGTATATCACATATATACGATTGTCAAATTCCTCGAGCCGATGAGACTGGGCTAAGGCACTATTGCTCTATTGCACTTTTACGTTTCTGCATTGGAGCGGATGGGCGGCGGGGGATATAAAGATGTTTCTCTATCAATGAACTCAATCTTTTCATGTCCGCCGCATTCAAAGGCTCTCTGTAAAGCTCATTGACCTGCCACAAGCCGCTCTCGCTTATTCGCACTTTCGGGGAATGTTGACCTAACCATTTGGCAGATGATCCGCACTTCTTGCAAAGCGAAATAGTGGAAACAATTCTTGATTCCAAGTGCAAACGCTCGTCTTTGTCATTCACCTCGATTACAGAAAAGGACATGTTATTCTGGACATAAAGAGAAATCCTTTTTTCGATCTGTCTTTGCAGTGGCTCGTCCACAAGGTGCGCATTTTTGTTTCTCTGGTCTCTTGTTGTGAGATCGAATTCCCAGACCTTTAGATACGGATGAGTTTCTTTGTTCAAGAAACAACGACCAATGTTCTTTCTGAATATACTGCGATCCTTATTCTCATAGACAAAATGCTGATAAAGTCGTGACTGTAATTGATTGCCGCCTGTATGAGTTCCCACCCTGACAACTCTGTCTATGTCGGCGAACGATTCACCTTTTTCGAAGAGAATATAAATACCATTCCTTGGGATCAGTTCAAGGTTCTTATCAAAAGGGAAGCGAAACCTCTTTAATGCATTGAACCATTGATGAATTAAAAGGCACTTGTCAGTCATTTCAGCCTATCGGTCAGGAATTTAAGTTGTTTCCCTATTCCTAATCCTTCCATCGGAACCCAATATTTCTTGATTCTTGGAATAAGAAATCTCCTGTAATTGGCTCCTGCAAAAAAGACGAACTCATCTCTATCCAAGTCTGTTTCCCCTTTCAATCTTGCAGCTACCTTAATTGCCCATGACTTTATTTCCTCTGTGCTCATGTCGTTAAGAGTCAGATTATAGGGGCTAATTGTTTGGTCAAGAGGCACGAGATAATATTTAGCCGAAAGAACGAAGATCTTGTTGGGCTTCAGAGTATGGGCATAGGCTAATGCCTTCTTAAACAGGGGACTAATATACAGGTCTTTGGCTTTAGCAGGGCGATTAAGCTTCATGCTTACACAAGATATTAAGACTATCCTTTTCAAACCTAAATGCCTCCAATCACTTAACATTTTAACACTCCACAAAGCGAAATACTTGAGAATATTTCTATATATATAGTCTTTAGGTATTCCCTCCGGTCAGAAGAAATTAAATCTGTGCGTGTTCGCCTCAGAGAATCCGACGAGTCGGACAATACTCGTTCAACTAAGCGCAGAAAAGCAGTCGCCTCATTCTCATCAGCGAACCCGCCTGAGCACGGGGGCGACTCTTCGCTGACAATTCGAAAAGTTCGGAAGATCGGAAGTAACAAATAGAACAGAAAAACACAAGAACGAAAGTGCGGAAGAGCAAATTTATTTATTCAGAATCTTTGCCGCTTCTTTTGCAAAGTAGGTGAGAATCAAATCAGCGCCTGCGCGCTTTATTGAGGTGAGAACTTCCATCATAACGCGTTTCTCATCAATCCATCCGAGTTTTGCTGCTGCCTTTACCATAGAATATTCACCGCTTACATTGTATGCTGCAACAGGCACATTGAACGCATTTCTTACATCAGAAATAATATCAAGATATGTCATCGCAGGCTTTACCATCACAATATCAGCGCCTTCTTCAATATCAAGCGCAGCTTCTTTCAACGCCTCTCTTCTGTTTGCCGGGTCCATCTGATACGAGCGCCTGTCACCGAATTTAGGGGTGGACTCAGCAGCCTCTCTGAACGGCCCATAAAAAGCCGATGCGTATTTTACCGCATAACTCATTATTGGCATCTCTGAGAACCCCTCGGAATCGAGCGCAATTCTTATCGCCTTTACCCTTCCGTCCATCATGTCAGACGGCGCTACCATGTCTGCTCCTGCCCTTGCGTGAGATACCGCCTCTTTGGATAGGAGTTCTAATGTGGGGTCATTCTTTACAGCGCTTTTTTCGATTATCCCGCAGTGGCCATGAGCTGTATATTCACACATGCAGACATCTGTTATGACATAGAGTCCGGGCACCCTATTTTTTATTGCCTTTATCGCCTTCTGCACGACTCCGTGAGGGTCATATGCGCCTGAACCTGTTTCGTCTTTGTGTTCAGGAATCCCGAAAAGTATTACCGCAGGTATGCCGAGGGAATAGACCTCTTTTGCATGTTTTACAATCTTATCAACTGATTCCTGATAACATCCCGGCATTGATTTTATCTCTTTGCGGGTGTTTTTGCCGTAGGTGACAAAGAGAGGATATATAAAATCATCGGGAGAAAGCGAGGTTTCTCTCACCATTCTCCTGATGACTTCGTTCTTTCTCAACCTTCGAGGCCTGTGCAAAGGGAACATAGATTTATTCGCAGCTGGTGCAGCTTGGGCCGCATGACGGAGCGCTTCCGCCTGTGATGACGAAGCCCTGTTTTTCACCGTCATCTATGAAGTCAATGTTCATGCCTTCAAGTTTTTTTGATGTGTCTTTGTCAACGAAGACCTTAATACCGTTTTTCTCCACTACATCGTCGTTATCTCCCGGCTTTTCATCTATATCCATTCCGTAAGACGGGCCGCAGCATCCCCCTCCGGCAGTATATACACGAAGCCCCCAGCCGGCTTTTCCTTCTGTTGTGAGTAGCTCTTTTGCTTTTTCTGCAGCAGTGTCTGTTATTGTTATCACAATAAACCTCCTTAGTCAGGTTCTCTTGGAATTTTTTTGTAGAACCGTATCTTTAAGAATAAAGTAAAAAAGACCCAAAAAGCAACCTTTTACAGAAGTTAAGAGTTAGGTGAGAATTACTAATCAGTTCATTAGTAAGCATACACGCAATGACTTTATTCGTCATGCCCGCAGGTCGTAAGCGGGCATCCAGTCCCTTTCTGGATTCCCCGATCGAGTCGGGGAATGACAAGGATGTAATCTTACTTATGAACTCCTTAGTATGAATAAGAATATAGGTCTTTAAAAACTTTTAACTTTTAACTTCTCTCGCTTGTTATAATTAACCATGTCAAAAATTAATCTCAGGGCATTAAGCAAAACTGCAATGGAGGAGTTTGTAAAAGAGCAGGGGCTTCCTGCTTACAGGGCAAAACAGATACTTCATTGGATATACGGAAAAAAAGCTGAGTCAATAGAGGATATCACCGAATTATCCAAGGACTTAAGGGAGAGACTTTCTAATGCCGCCTATGTCAGCAATCTAAAACTCCTGAGCAGGCAGATTTCTCAAGACGGGACTGAAAAATTCCTATTCGGGCTTGAAGATGGTGAGTCAATAGAGAGCGTGCTCATCCCTGATGAAGACCGTCACACGCTCTGTATTTCCTCTCAGGTAGGGTGTGCCATGTCGTGCGGTTTCTGTCTTACAGGGGGCATAGGATTCAAGAGAAATCTTAAGGCGCATGAGATTGTTGACCAGATAATTGCGGTAATGAAAGTTAAGAGTGAAGAGTTAAAAGTTAAAAGTTCAGAATCAATAATCCCCACTCCCCCCACTTTACTAAAGGTGGGCGCAGGGCGGATTACCAATATCGTTTTTATGGGGATGGGCGAGCCGCTGTTAAATCTTGATGAAGTGGTTGAGGCGCTTCACAGGATAACCGGGTTTATGGGCTTTTCAAAGAGGAGGATAACGCTTTCTACATGCGGAATCGCTCCTGAGATTGCAGAACTTTACAGAAGGGCGCCTCACGTTAATCTTGCTGTTTCTCTGAATGCGGCTACCGATGAAGTAAGAAACAGGCTCATGTCAATAAACAAGAAATATCCCATCAGGGTTTTGCTTGACGCCTGCAGGAAAGCCCAACTATTTTTATCTCCGAGGGACAGGATAACATTTGAATATGTGATGATAGACGGCATGAATGATTCCCTGTCTGACGCAAAGCGGCTTATGACGCTTCTCAAAGGGATTCCTTCAAAAGTGAATCTTATTCCTTTCAACCCATTTGCAGGAAGCAGGTTTAAAAGGCCCTCTGATGAGAGGGTTCTTGCTTTTCAGGAGATTCTTGTAAGAGGGGGAATTTATACTTTTATAAGGAAGAGCAAGGGGCAGGATATTCTTGCTGCATGCGGGCAGCTTAAGGCAGGATATAAAACAAAAGTTAAAAGTTGAGAGTTAAAAATTAAAAGTTATGAAAAAAGTAATTATCCTTTTAGGGCCGACAGGCGTCGGAAAAACAGAGGTCTCCATCCTTCTTGCAAAGGCTTTGGACACAGAAATAATCAGCGCAGACTCAATGCAGATTTACAGGGGGATGGATGTCGGGACTGCAAAGCCGTCTGAAGAGCAGAGGATGAATATTAAACATCACATGATAGATAGTGTAAGTCCTGTAGAGCCATTCAGCGTCGGCAGATACATTGAAGATGTTACGCCAATAATAGAGGAGCTTCACAGAAGAGACAAAATCCCCATCGTTGCAGGAGGGACAGGGCTTTACATAAAGGCAATGACAAGGGGGATATTCAGCGGGCCTTCCGCTGACTGGAAACTCAGGGAAGAACTCGCTTCGCTTGAGGAAGGACAGGGCGGTGCGCTTTATAGTTATCTGCAGAAACTCGATCCGGAGGCAGCTTCGAAGATAATGCCTGCTGACACAAGGCGTATCATAAGGGCGCTTGAGGTATGCCTTAAAACCAAAAAAGGCATCTCGGAGTTCCAGCAAAAACTCACGACCTCCTTACCGTATGAATTTATAAAGATAGGACTCAGGAGGGATAGAAAAGAACTTTACAGGATGCTTGAGGAACGTGTTGATAAGATGATAGATGCAGGGCTTGTGGAGGAAGTTAAGAAACTCACGAGTCTTGTTTCAAACTCCAAACTCCAAATTCCAAACTTTGAACTTTCTTGTATGCAGGCAATAGGATACAAAGAGATTGCAATGTATCTTAATGGAGAGATACCGCTTGAAGAGGCAATAAGGCTCATAAAGAGGAACACAAAGCGTTATGCCAAGAGGCAGTTTACATGGTTCAATAAAGAAGAGGATATACATTGGATAGATATTACAGGCATTCAGGATGTCAATGAAATATTCAAACAGCTATGGCAAGTTCTTGATGGGGTGATACAAAAGGCATGATAACAGCAATTCACGGTGAAATCGCAAAGGCTTGAGATTGCTTCACTTTGTTCGCAATGACAAAATAATCTTTTGTGAACTGTCATTGCGAGGAGTCTTTATTCCGAAGCAATCTCGTCATTTTTCGCCGTGAGTTCCTCGCAGGACAATTTAAAAGTTGATTCCGCTGACTTCAGATATGTAGAATAAATGAATTGATTCTGAAAATGCGAGGTGCGGCGTGGGTAAAAACATTATAGAGAAGATTTTTGAGGCGCATAAAGCATATGGCGAGCTGAAAACCGGCAGTCCTGTCGGGCTCAGGGTTGACCAGGTGTATACGCAGGATGCAACAGGCACTATGACATGGCTTCAGCTTGAGGCGATTGGCGTTGATAGGGTTAAGGTTCCGCTTGCTGTCTCATACATTGACCATAATATGCTCCAGACAGATTACATGAATCCTGATGACCATAAATTCCTTCAGACCACAGCCGCAAAATACGGCGCGTATTTCTCAAGGCCCGGCAATGGTATCTGCCATCAGGTTCATCTTGAGCAGTTTGCCGCACCCGGAAGAGCCGCGCTCGGCACTGACAGTCATACGCCAACAGGCGGCGGAATGGGAATGATTGCCATAGGCGTAGGCGGTCTCGATGCCGCAACAGTGATGGCAGGAGCGCCGTTTGAACTCACGATGCCCAAGGTCGTAAAGATAAATCTCACAGGAAAACTTAATCGCCCGTGGGTTAGTGCAATGGATGTTATTCTTGAAATCCTCATGAGGCTGACTGTAAAAGGCGGTGTCGGAAAGATATTTGAATACGGAGGGACGGGAGTTAAAGACCTGAATGTTCCTGAGAGGGCTGCGATTACAAATATGGGCGCAGAACTTGGGGCAACAACATCAATATTCCCGAGTGATGGGAGGACAAAATTCTATCTTAAAGCAGTCGGCAGAGAAACTGACTGGGTAGAGCTTAAAGCAGACGATGACGCAGAGTATTCGGAGATAATAGATATTGATTTAGGCGCAATAGAGCCGATGATAGCCCAGCCTCACAGCCCTGACAATGTTGTTACGGTGAAAAGCCTTAAAGGCACAAAGGTTGACCAGATATGCATCGGAAGCTGTACAAATTCTTCATATCAGAGTTTAAAGGCAGTTGCAACGATTCTGAAGGGCAAAACTGTTTCAGAGGGTGTAACCCTACTGATAAACCCCGGTTCAAAACAGGTATATGAGATGATTTCACGGGAAGGACTCATCGCAGACATGATCTCATCAGGCGCAAGAATGCTCGAGGCATCATGTGGGCCATGCATTGGAATGGGAGGCGCGCCGGGCAGCGGCCAGATATCAGTCCGCTCATATAACAGGAATTTCCAAGGAAGAAGCGGGACAAAGGATGCGTTTGTTTATCTTGCAAGCCCTGTATCATGCGCTGTCTTTGCAATTAAGGGAGAAATAGTTGATCCCCGCGAATCAGGCATTAAGATAGGCAGTTTTGAAGAGCCTTCCAAATATCTGATAAACAGGAGCTTCATAATTCCTCCTCTGAAGGACACATCAGATGTGAAAGTAATAAAGGGACCGAACATTAAAGATGTTCCTGTAAAAGAGCCTCTGAAAGACAGGATTGAGGCAGAGGTTTTGCTTAAACTCGGAGACAATATAACAACTGATGACATTATGCCGGCAGGCTCAAAGGTTCTTCCGTTTCGCTCAAACATACCTAAGATTTCAGAGTTTGTCTTCAGCGGCATTGATGCCACTTTCAGCAAGAGGGCTAATGAACTGAAGGAAAAGGGCGGATGCATTATCATAGGCGGTGAAAACTACGGTCAGGGCTCATCAAGGGAGCATGCTGCAATGGCTCCGATGTTCCTCGGGCTTCAGGCTGTGATTGCAAAGGCATTTGCAAGGATACATAAGGCCAATCTCATAAACTTCGGAATATTGCCGTTACAGTTCAAAAACCCCTCTGACTATGAGAAAGCAGAGAAGGGCGACAGGCTTGTCATTAAGGGTGTGATAAATTCACTGAACGGCAGTCAGGTTTATAATGTTGAAAACATAACAAAGGGCGCGGCATTCGAGGTTGTATCAGATTTGAATGACAGGCAGAAACAGATTATCATAAAAGGCGGGCTACTGCCGTATACGAAGGGGTAAAGCCCGCTGTCGCTCAAGGCTTTTTCGCCCGGCATGCCTCGCCACTATTCATCTTACAATTTACTCCACCTATAATAGTTTTCTTATTAAATAATGTAAAATATTAACCTATGAAAGATACAGCTATAATGAAAAGGCTTCTGAGGCTTGCTGCGAAGGCAAGGGGCATGACAAGCCCGAATCCGATGGTAGGCGCTGTGCTTGTCAAAAACGGGAAAATCATCGCAGAGGATTATCACAGAAAACCCGGCGCTCCTCACGCAGAGGCTCTTGTCATAGACAAAGCTGGAGAAAAGGCAAAAGGCGCAGCGCTTTATGTGAACCTTGAACCATGCTGTCATACGGATAAGCGGACGCCTCCATGCACAAAGGCGATTATCAAAGCAGGGATAAAGAAAGTTGTCATAGGCATGAAAGACCCAAATCCAAAGGTTTCAGGGAAAGGGATAGAAGAACTTAGCAAATCAGGCATAAACGTAGTGTCAGGAGTTCTTGAGGAAGATTCGATGAAGCTGAACGAGGCTTATGCGAAATATATTATGACAAAAAGACCGTTTGTGATATTAAAAGTTGCAATGACCCTTGACGGAAAGATTGCCACTCCGGAAGGCGAGTCAAAATGGATTACAGGAGAAAAGGCAAGAGAATTGGTTCACAAAACAAGAAGCAGCGTTGATGCTGTGATGACAGCGATAGGAACAATCAAAGCTGATGACCCGCAGTTAACTGCAAGAATAAAGAAAGGGACAAGAAGTCCAATCCGAATTGTAATAGACCCAGATTTTGAGATTCCTATTGATGCGAAGATATTGAATACTCCGCCGGAGACGGTAATAGTTACGAAAGTGTCAAAGAGTCAAGTGTCAGCGTCTAAAAAGAAAACACTTCTGGAGAAAAACATAAAAATAATCGAATACGATGGAGAACGTGTTGATCTGAAATGGCTGATGAAAAAGCTTGGCGAGAGGGGAATAGCATCTGTGCTGATTGAAGGAGGCTCTTCCTTAAACAGCCATGCGCTTGAACATGGCATAGTTGACAAGGTTATGTTTTTCATAGCGCCAAAGATTATCGGCGGTAAAGAGTCGTTCCCGTCTGTCGGCGGAAAGGCATTCAGAAAACTCTCAGAGGCGCATCAGCTAAAAAATATAACTTTAAAAAGAATAGGCGAAGATTTTTTGATTGAAGGATATATTAAGCAGGAGTTATAAGCCCTGCTTGTCTGGAATTCACTTGAGATGTTTTATCAAATCCATTATCAGCCTGACGCTGATACCTGAAGCGCCTTTCGGAATATAAGGCTTGTCTTTTTCCACCCATGCAGTGCCTGCTATGTCAAGGTGAACCCACGGCGTTTTTTCTGCAAATTCATAGAGGAAATATGCTGCTGTTACCAATGCACCGGTTTTGCCGCCTGTGTTCTTGATATCGGCGATGTCGCTTTTTATATACTCTTTGTATTCATCAAATAAAGGCATTTCCCATACGCGCTCATAGGTATTGTCAGCAGACTTTTTGATATCATCAAGCAATTTCCTGTCATTTCCCATCATGGCTATGGCCTCGTTTCCGAGCGCAACGGAACATGCGCCTGTGAGGGTTGCGATATCAATAATTGCCTTTGGCTTGAAATGTTTTATTGCATATCCGATTGCATCCGCAAGTATCAGCCTGCCTTCCGCATCAGTATTTATTATCTCAACAGTTTTGCCTGTGATTGCTTTAGCAATATCACCCGGCTTTGTTGCAGAGCCTCCCGGCAGGTTTTCTGTAGCCGGAAGTATGCCGATAAGATTTACTGGAAGTTTTAATGCAGACGTAGCTTTTAACACACCCAAGACTGCTGCGCCTCCTGCCATGTCATATTTCATCTTTTCCATTCCGTCAGAAGGTTTCAGCGATATGCCTCCGCTGTCAAAGGTTATTGACTTGCCTATCAGCGCCAGAGGCTTCCCTTTGCTGCCTTTATATTCAAGCACAATAAACTTCAGCGGTTCTTTGGAGCCTTTTGCAACAGAGAGATATGCTCCCATCCCAAGTTTTTCTGCATCCTTTTTCTCAAGGACTTTCACCGAAAGATTTTTTTGTCTCAGGGACACCGCTGTCTTTGCAAGGTCTGAAGGAGTCATATCATTGGACGGAGTATTTATCAAATCCCGCGCAAAATATACAGATGATGTTATGATCTCAGCCCAATTGAGTTCGTCGCTAAGCCTTTTTGATATTTTTGAAAGAATCGTAATGCTCTCTATCTTTTTGTTCTTCTTTTCTTTTTTGTATCTGTCAAAGGTGTATAAACCGAGCAAAGCTCCTTCCACAAGATTTACAAGGGGAAGTTTAAGAGATGAGATTAAAGTTGTGGAAACAGCAATCTTCTTCATTCCTTTGTCGCGAAGATGCACTGCTGCTTTTCCGCCTGCCTGTCTTATGATCTCGGCAGATACCTCGTTTTTTTTGCCCAGGCCGACAAGTAAAATTCTTTCAGGTTTTATCCCTTCAGGCGCCGGCATTAGAAGAAGCTCGTTCCGCTTGCCGTGGAATTCCTTTGAGAATGCCTTCCTGATTTGTTTCTGAAAGGCTGAGCCGAATTTTTTATAAAACTCTGAATCCCCTTCTATAAAAGGAAGAACCAGCGCATCGCAGGCGCAGTTTGTTTCGCTGATATTTTTAACTAATATCTTCATTTAAGACCTAAAATGAATCCTTGCAAGTGTAGGTTATGTCTTTAATTTTATACTTGTTTTCGCAGAAATAAACTCTCCTTGTGATGCGCTGTCCTGAGTCTATTCTTATTTCTTTAAAGTCTCCGTAAGTCCCGTCACACGTAGAGTCATCTTCAAAAACTGCCTTGAAACAGCTGTTGTTGATTAACCTGCTGCCGCTTCCCTGATATTTAATGGTTATTGTTGCCTCTCTTTTCTGCAGCTTTGTTTTTTTATATTTTGAGGAAATGGGACGCCATTTGGTGATAATATAATCGCCTCCGAACACGGTCTCTGAATAACAGAGCATTAAGATGCAGGCAGTAAATGAGAACAGAAAATATTTTTTCAGCATCAGTCCTCCTTTTTTACAATAACTGAGTTTAAGCTCTCGGCTTTGCAAGTATCTCAAGAACCCTGAGGTCAAGAAACCGCTTTGAGAGGGCAGATTTAATAATCATCACTGTGTCAGCGCCTCTGCCTGTGCCTGCGACAGCAAGGACTTCCTCTTCTTCAGGTATAAGGCCTGCATCAGCAGCCATCATCACAATCTCACAGCACACCTTTGGCCCCTCTCCAAACCTTCTTAGGGACTGGGCGATAATGAGCGTTGGATATAACCCTCCGAATTTGGATGAAAAGGCTGTTTCCAATGAATGGGTGAGAATCGTTCCTGTGTAAATCTTTGCGCCGTTTGACTTTATTTTCTCTATGACATCATTTGGTATTTCGGATGTGTTTGGTTCTTTGAATCCAGCGGAATGAGTCACAACAACAAGATTAACCTTGGATGTTTTTAACGCCTCTGAAAATAAGATGCCTGTATCTCCGCCTGTGGTTGCCACTACAAGATGTTTGTATGCGCTGTCTTTTATCGCCTGCATGGCAACTTCAAGGCATGTAGATGTATTTTCTTTTCCGGGCTTTTCAAAATATATTACCTTTCTTTCCATGAGGAGATTATAACAAAGGATTCAGATAAATCTCTATTTATACCAGAATTATTTATAATGGTGCTGTAATTATACACTTCGCGCGAACCTATTTTAGCAAGAATTTCTGAAAAAGACGAACGCTCCGCCCCGCCGCCGCGCCATCGTTTGTGTTGAGGCTTGGCGGTAAAAATTAAACTTACTCTTGTTTAAAAAGGAATTTATTTTTCTTTATGCCAACCCTAATTTGCTCGATAAGTCGCTTTTTGTCTTTTTTCAATTGACTAACAAATTTTTTTGGAGCGCCAGTTTGGGTATCGTATTTTGCGCTCCACAGACTCACTTCCAAAAGCATGGGAAGCAAATCAATGCCTTTTCGTGTCAGTGTATATATGTCTTTCCGCTTGTCTTTGGTATGTGCGGTTTTCTCTATGATCTCTGCATTTTCCAAAAGCGCCAGACGATTCGCCAAAATGTTGGTGGCGATATGTTCTTCTGATTCAAGAAATTCTCCATAGGAAGTTTTTCCACGGAATATGATGTCGCGCACGATAAGAAGCGACCATTTGTCGCCGAAAATATCCAATGCAAAACTGATGGGGCAATCCGACCTTCTTTTCGATTTTCCTGTTTTTTTCTTCATGATAAGGAAACTATTGATATGCTACCACAAAAACACTATAATATTAATACTTGCAAAATGCAAGTGAGTTGTGTATATTAGATTAGAAAGGTTGAAACATTATTTATCAAAGGAGGAAAAAACATTATGAAAAAATTTACTTGCAAAGAAATGGGCGGAGTTTGCGATGAGGTGTTCGAGGGAAAGACATATAAAGAGGTCGGCGAAAAAGGCGGAGCGCACATTATGAGTTCTACTGACGAGGCGCATAAGCCCCTGCGAGAGCGAATGGCAAAGTCGAGCGAGGAAGACAAGAACAAGTGGTGGGATTGGTTCAAGGGAGAGTGGGACAAAAAAGAGGAGGTTTAATATTGCTCATTTGGTTGCGGAGTTGAAAGCTGAATTGCTTCAATAATTAGTTGAATATTCCTAAAGGAGGAAAGACACTATGAATCTGTTCAAGAAACCCGCTCCCCGGCTCGAGCCGCTGCCTCCGGACCCCGGGCTTGCCGACGTCTTCTCGGTGTTCCAGTGCGTCGGTTCCATCATCCCGAACGCAATGCTTATCATGCAGCGCAGGCCAAAAGTTTTGCGCGCATACGTGCAGTTATCGAGAGCGATCTCGGACCCGGAAACGAGCGAGGTCGATGCCGGCTTCAAGCGGCTGATCGCCCATGTTTCGAGCCGCGCCGCGGGCTGTCGCTACTGCATGACGCACACGGTTGGACTTGCGCACTGCTCCGGGGTCGACGACGCCAAGATCGAGGCCGTGTGGGAATACCGCACGAGTCCGCTTTACACCGAGGCTGAGCGCATCGCGCTAGATGTAGCACTCGCCGCGGGGGGAGTACCGAACGGGGTCACCGACGAGATGTTCGCGAAGCTGCGCGAACACTGGAGCGACGGCCAGATCGTCGAGATCGTGGCGATGATCGCACTGTTCGGGTTCCTCAATCGCTGGAACGACACGCTTGCGACGCCGCTCGAGGACGAGGCGCTCGCGCTAGGCGAGAAGTACCTCGCGCCCCACGGCTGGGAGGCTGGCAGGCATTTGAGAAGTCTATGATAACCGGCAAATTCAACATTGTACTCGGGCTCGTGACCATGATTCTGGCGGGCATCACAGCTTTTGCGTTGGGCCTGACCCGTGATGCGTACTTTGAGAATGGGTACGAACAGATAACGTACTGGCGCTCTCTTACTATGGTCGGGCACACCCATGGCATGCCGTTCGGCATGATCAATATCCTATTCGGGTTGCTCATCGGTCGTGCAGCCTGCTCGAGTCGATTCAAACGCTATGGGGCAGTCTTCACAGCCTCAGCGCTGTGTCTTCCGTTGGGTGTGGCCCTGCGGGGGCTTACTGAGGGTGCGATGTGGGCGAAGGGCCTCGCCATGCTGGGAGGCACCTCGCTCCTAGCTGCTTGCGTCATCATGATCATTCATGGTGATTGCCCCTCAGAAAGAGTGACCGGTGATGTACCGGCTCGCATGCCGCGTGGTGAGCGCGGAGCCGAGCAGTCAATTCCGACAAAGTTAGTTTTGGTGCGAGAGAGGGGAGTTGAACCCCTACGGTTGCCCATCCCGAATAACGCATCTTTCTTAATCTTCTCTCAAATAGTGGGCGTGAGAGGATTCGAACCTCCATGGGTTACCCCACCAGATCCTAAGTCTGGCGCGTCTGCCAACTCCGCCACACGCCCTAATCTGCTAATTAAAAACAGCCCGCCAAGTCGGGACGCGTCTGCTCTACGAGTCGTAGACCAGTTCCGCCACTCTCGCTTGTCTGATAATAAAAGATTTCTTTGTGTTCGGTCAATAAATAGACGTATGAAATACAGGACATCTAAAGAACTTTTATCTTAAGTCCCATTCTTTTTACAGCAGAGAGTATTTTGTCGGAATCAATCTCAGCAGGATTATATTCTACATCTATTGTTTCTGTTGCATAACCGACAGTTACCTTTAATATTCCGTCCCAGTTGCTCAAAACTGTCTCGATGTCCATGGCACAGCCGGTACAGGAAATCCCCTCTACCTGAAGACTAAGCTTTGTATTTTCCATCTATAATGTTCAAAATCATTTCTGCTGTTGTCTTTTTATATCTGCATGTAAAATTTAGTTTTTCTCTGACTTCCCTTTCAATCTGAGCAATTTCAAGATAGAAAGGCGTGCGGTTAATCCGAAAGTCTTTTGGCGCATTTTCTTTTTCCATGATGAGCCTGTAACATCCATCGCCGTATTCCATTTTAAAATTTTTGAAGAGTTCGTACGGCACGCCGTGAATCCTGCATATCATGGGACGGAATTCGTATAAAACACATGAGCCGTTTTCGTTAAGCGGGCACATAATCCGTATATCCTCCGGAGATGAGTTGTGTATCTTTGCCGCATTCTCTGCGCGAGAGGCGGTGGCTCTCAGTCCAGCCTCATCGAGTTTTTTTAATCCCTCCGCAAGATAAAACTCTTCCACTAAGGTGTGATGGTGAAACTTTGTAACACAGCAGTTGTCAGGGCATCCATCGCAGCTGAAGCTATAGCGCCTTAATGCCTCGCTGTAAGCGCTGTCAATAGCCCTGTAAATTTCCGATAACCTGTCAAGATATTGTTTCATTTCTTTTTTTTAGTGTATCAGATTAGTCAGAAAAAATTTCTCTGTTTGATATGCCATATTCTTAACTGTGCGAAAATGCTTGACTTTTTTGTGTCTTGGCAATAAAATTTGACAAATACAGGAAGGAGTAATTTATGGCGCGTAAGATGCTTCTTGCAGATGACAGTATCACGATACAGAAGGTTGTAGAGCTTGTCCTTGCAGAGGAAGGTTTTGAAATAAAGGCTGTGAATAACGGCGAAGAGGCGCTTGCCGCAATCGAGACATTCAAGCCTGATGTAGTCCTTGCAGATATAGAGATGCCGAAGATGAACGGCTATCAGCTGTGCGAAAAATTGAAGGCGCATCCTGCAACAAAAAATGTTCCTGTAATTCTTCTTTCAGGGGCGTTTGAGCCGCTTGACGAGGAACTTGCAAGGAATGTAAAGGCAGACAGTTTTGTTATAAAACCATTTGAATCTCAGGAATTAATAAGCAAGATAAATGCGGCGCTGGTATCTGCATCAACAATGGAAGAGACAGCAGACAGCTCCGAGCAGCTCGGAGTGGAAGCAGAGGTGTTTGCAGAGGCTGTTGGCGCTGAAGAAGACCTCTGGGCAATGGAGGCAGTTGAAGGGGTTTCTGTGGAGACTCCTGCCGGGATAGAAGAGGTGTCCGCAGAAGAAGAAGTCAGCATTGCCCAAGCGCTTGAAGCTGCGGAGCAGGAAGCAGGGGAATTTGAAGTCGCAGAAGAGGCAGTGGTGGAAGCAGAGGAAATGGCAGTAGAGGACATAGCAGTCCCTGTTATGGAAGCATCAGAAAAAGAGAGCATGGCAAGGGCAGTCCCGCCGGTGTTTAAGGAACAGGTTATTCCTGCGCCTGCGGAGATACAAGTGAGAAAAGAAATCCCTGAAATGCAGATTCCATCAAAAGAGGAGCTTATTCCACTGTTTAAGAAAGCGGTTGATGAAAGGGTAGCATCAGCCCTTTCATCTATAGATATTAAAGGTGTAATGCTTGAGTCGCTTGTGCCGGTATTAAAAGATTCCATTGATAAAATTTTGTGGGAAATAGCTCCTGAGCTTACCGATAAACTGGTAAAGGAAGTGCTGCAGAGTTCACTCGCATCGTTAAGCAAGGAAATTGAAAAGATAATGTGGGAGACTGTTCCTGATATCGCAGAGACTTTGATTGCAAAAGAGATAGAGAAGATAAAGTCAGAGATGTAGTGTGACGGAATTAAGTAAGAGTTATATTCCCAAAGGGATAGAAGAAAAATGGTATGAACTGTGGGTTAACGAGGGCTATTTCAAACCTGAGATAAATCCCTCCGGAAAACCCTATTCAATTGTAATCCCTCCTCCAAATGTTACAGGCTCGCTTCACATGGGACACGCCCTTAACGCAACGCTTCAGGATGTTCTTGCGCGATGGAAAAGAATGTGCGGCTTCAGCGTGCTGTGGCTTCCGGGCACCGACCATGCCGGTATTGCAACCCAGAATGTGGTTGAAAGGCAGCTTTCAACAGAAAAGTTTACACGGCAGCAGCTCGGAAGGGAAGCCTTTATTGACAGGGTATGGAAATGGAAGGCTGAATACGGCGGCAGGATAACACATCAGCTTAAAAGGATCGGAGCATCGTGTGACTGGTCCAGGGAAAGGTTTACGCTTGATGAGGGGCTCTCAAAGGCTGTAAGAGAGGCCTTTGTAAGGCTTCACGAAGAAGGGCTGATATACCGCGATAACAGATTGATAAACTGGTGCCCCCGCTGTCATACAGCATTGTCCGACCTTGAAGTAGAGCACGATGAGTTTGACGGGACCTTGACTTATATAAAATACCCTTTTTCAGACGGAAGCGGATGTTTAACAGTTGCCACTACAAGGCCTGAGACCATGCTTGGAGATACCGCAGTTGCTGTAAATCCCTCTGATGCCCGGTACAAGGATTTTATAGGGAAAACAATTGCCCTGCCTCTTACAGACAGGAAGATACCTGTTGTTCCTGACAGCGCTGTTGATACGGCATTCGGCACAGGAGCTGTTAAAGTGACGCCTGCCCATGATTTCAATGATGAGGCTATTGCAAAAAGACAGAACCCTTCGCTGCCTTTTGTTGTTGTCATAGGGAAAGAAGGCAAGATGACTTCTGATGCAGGGCCTAAGTATGAAGGGCTTGACAGGTATGAATGCAGGAAGCGCATTGTCAATGATTTAAAAACACTGCAGTTTGTAGAAAAAGAAGAAAAACACCGCCATGCAGTAGGACACTGTTACAGGTGCAAAACAATAATAGAGCCGCTGCCGACACTGCAGTGGTATGTGAATGTCGGGTCGTTGGCAAGAGATGCAATAGGCGCTGTGAGAAGCGGGAAGATAAGAATAATGCCCCGGTCATGGGAAAATTCATATTTCGGATGGATGGAAAATATAAAGGACTGGTGCATTTCGCGCCAGATATGGTGGGGACACAGGATTCCTGTGTGGTACTGCCAGGAAATGAATAATGAGATATGCAGGAAAAAAGGAGGGGTTGTCGTATCACGCGAAACTCCGAAAGAATGTCCGTTCTGCGGTTCCAAAAAATTAGTTCAGGACGAGGATGTGCTTGATACATGGTTTTCGTCCGCGCTCTGGCCTTTTTCAACTCTTGACTGGCCTGAACCCACTGATGATTTAAAGAAATTTTATCCGACGAGTGTTCTGGTAACTGCCTTTGATATCCTGTTTTTCTGGGTTGCACGCATGATAATGATGGGACTTAAGTTCATGGAAGACGCGCCTTTCAGGGATGTTTATATACATGCGATTATCAGGGATGCGTCAGGGCAGAAGATGTCAAAATCAAAAGGCAATGTTATTGACCCTTTGATAATGATAGACAAATACGGCACAGATGCATTCAGGTTTACTCTGTGCGCATTTGCGGCGCAGGGAAGGGACATAAGATTCTCGGAGGAGAGGGTTGAGGGATACAGGCATTTTGTCAACAAGCTGTGGAATGCAACAAGATTTATAATGATGAACATTGAAGGCAGTAACGAGTTAAAGAATAAAAAAGATTCCGAAGACTCGTCCCTCGTCCCTCGTCCCTCGTCTCTGGATCTGGCAAGCAGGTGGATATTGAGCAGGCTGGCTGGAACTGCTGATGAAATAAACGCAGCGCTTGAAGAATATAGATTTAATGATGCGGCAAACAGCATTTATCATTTTGTATGGCATGAGTTCTGCGATTGGTATATTGAGATGTCAAAAACTGAAATAAGCAATCCGAAATCAACGGCCGGAGTTATACAGTGCCTGCTTTATACGCTTGAAACCTCCCTGAAGCTTCTTCATCCGTTCATGCCTTTTGTAACAGAAGAGATATGGCAGAACATGCCATTTGCCGGTAACGAGCCGCGCTCAGCGAGCAAGCAAAAATTGTTGTGCAGGAAGAGCATTGTTATTTCCGATTATCCTCAATCGCTTCCACGAGACTCTCAGGCAGAAACAGAGATGTCTTATGTTATAGAGGCGATAACAGGCATAAGGACTGTCAGGGGCGAACTGAATATCGGGTCTTCTGTTGAGGTAAACGTATTAATAAAGGCCTTTTCCGGTGAAGTATCAGGTATTCTCAGAGCCCATCTGCATTACATTAAAAAGCTCTCCCGGACAGCGGATGTAACAATTGGGGAGGATATAAAAAAGCCTGCTGATTCTGCAGTATGCGTTAAGGATTTCATGGAAGTATACATCCCGATTAAAGGGCTTTTGAATATTGACGCGGAAATTGATAAACTTATAAAGGAATCAAGAAAGGTTGAAGAGGCGATGGCTTTCATTGACGGGAAATTGATGAATCAGGATTTCCTGCAGAGAGCTCCCGGAGATGTAGTTAAAAAGGAGAAAGCAAAACGCAGTGAGCTTGAAGCAAAGAAGGAAAGGATAGCGGAGAATATTAACAAATTTAAAGCAGCAAGATCCGCCTGAGGTGGAAGGGGGTAATATGGCAGCAAAGAGCAAAGAGGTTATTAAGGAGAAGGATGTTGAGATAATTGAGGCTGAATCCGTAAGTATAAAACAGAGCTCTGTAAGGGCTGTTGATGGCGGGCATATTGAGATGCAGCAGGTAGGAGCCCTGAGCATTGACGGCGACAGGATTGAAGTTACGCAGGGCGCTGCCTGTATTCTCAGAGGCAATGACGTGAGCCTGAACCAGAGCATCAGCGCGGTAACCGCAGGGAACAATGTATCGCTTAATTTCTCCCTGTCTCCCATGGTCGTGTCAAAAGAGGAAGCGGTTTCCAATAAGAGCGCAGTGGGTGTTATGGCTGCTATGAATATCAAGGTTAAGAACAGCGCATCTGTCCTGATGATTGCCAATAATGTTGAAGGCAATGTAACCACACTGTTTGACTGGCGTGCGGCTGTTGCCATGGGAGCTGTTTTTGGAGGCGTGTGGGGACTCTTTTCTCTGTTCAGGAAGAGATAGGATATGAAGATACCACACAGCGTCAGAGAAATAATCCGCATAGCGCTTGAAGAAGATATAGGAAACGGCGATATAACGACTGCTTTTCTTATACCTGAAGACAGCGAATCAAGGGCCTTAATAATAGCAAAAGGTAATTTTGTTGTTGCCGGCATCCCTTTCATAAAAGAAGTCTTTAGCTTTTTCGACCGGGAAGTGAGATTCAATGTTTTTCTCAATGACGGTGCCAAGGTCATGAAAGGAGATGTTATCGCTGAGGTCTCAGGAAGCACAAAGGTTCTGCTATCGGGAGAAAGGGTCAGCCTTAATCTGCTTCAGCGCCTGTCAGGCATAGCAACGCTTACAAATATGTTTGTTGAAAAAGTAAGAGGGCTCAAGACAAAGATTGTGGATACGAGGAAGACAACACCGGGCCTGAGGTTCATGGAAAAGTATGCTGTGAGGGTCGGAGGAGGGAACAATCACAGGTTCGGGCTTTTTGACGGCATATTGATAAAGGACAACCACATCGAGGCTGTCGGAAGCATAACAGAGGCGCTGCGTCTTGCAAGTGAAGGGCATCATCTTGCAAAGATTGAGGTTGAGGTGGAAAACCTCAATGACCTGAAAGAGGCTGTAGAAGGAGGCTCTGACATTGTGATGCTTGACAATATGTCTGTTCAGGATATGAAAGAGGCTGTAAATATTGTCCGCAGCTCAAAGAAGGATGTAATCCTTGAGGCGTCAGGGAATGTCAGCCTTGAGAACGTCAGAGAGGTTGCAGAGACTGGCGTGGATTTAATCTCAATAGGCGCCTTAACTCATTCAGCAACCGCAGTTGATATAAGCATGAAGATAGTGAGGTAACCTGTAATTAATCTTCCCAGTCCTTTCCTGTCATTAATCTCCATGCATTCTTGAATGCTATTTTTTCCGCGGCAGCTTTGGTTAAATCTTTGAAAACAATGGACCTAAAGGTATCCATTACTCTGTCATAGTTATCAAAGCGGCCTGTGTTGATATCTGAACCGATAACAAACCTGTCAGGGAATTCCTCGAATAGTTTCTTCCATTCAGGGTCAAGGGCGGTCCCCCAGTTTGAAATCTCATACATGATTCCCTCTACATAACCTGTGCCGTGATATTTAGAACCGGGCCTTGACTGTACAAGATCAAAATAAAGGTTCGGGTATTTTTTAATTAAATCCCGCACCCCGTCGGCTTTTGTGAATTGTTTCCATGTAACAGGATTCCGGTTTCGTCCGACATGGCACCATATCACCTTTGCCTTCGGATATTTAACAAGCATTCTTTCCAGTTCAGGAAGCAGTTTATCTTCTGCCTCATGATGAAGCAGAAACGGCATTCCTGTCTCGCTTGACAACGCAAAAACCACCTGCATGGCTTCAGAGTCAACAGGCATGTGCACATTCCTGTTGTTGGTATTGGACGGATAATGCCTTGCCTCAAACTCTCCCATCGCAAAATATTTGCCTGACATAACATCTTTTGCCAGTTTCTCAAGAAAGCCTTTATCGCTATTGTGCCAGAGTTTTCCGTCGCCGTGAACAGTGGTGGGCACAAACCTGTCAGGATATAATTCATTAAGCCTTATGGATTCTTCGCTGCCGAGTTTTTCATTCGGCCCAAGCCATGTCAGCGCCACGCTGTTATCATCCATTCTGCTGATGAGCCTCTCATTT
This sequence comes from Nitrospirota bacterium, assembly GCA_016195565.1. Classification (NCBI taxonomy): domain Bacteria; kingdom Pseudomonadati; phylum Nitrospirota; species Nitrospirota bacterium. The sequence continues at coordinate 140,514 of JACPZK010000017.1, forward strand.
TCTATTTTTCCGCCGTGATGATATTCCACGTCAATTATGGGTAGAACGCCTTTTTGGATAATTTGCTTTAATCTTTTTTTAAAAATAGTTATCTGCTCGCTTCGCTCAATCGCCAAACACTCAGCCGGAATAATAAAGAGCACAGCAAGCATGAATGTGATTATTTTTTTGGACATATCAAGCTCCGGAAGGGAAGGGCCTTTAAGGAAACAGCGCTATGTCTTTCAGCCCTTCGGTTTCCTTAAACCCCATCATGATATTCATGTTGTGCACTGCCTGCCCTGAGGCGCCTTTCATCAAGTTGTCAATTGCAGTGACAATTATGAGGGTATTTGTCCGTTCGTTTACAGCAAGCCCGATGTCACAGAGGTTTGTCCCCCGGACATTTTTAACATTCGGGAATTTGCCTTCAGCAAGCGCCCTTATAAACGGCTCTTTTGCAAAGACCTTTTTATAAGTATCAAGAATCGCTTTTGTATCAGCCTTCTTTTTTAATTTTGCATAGATAGTTGTTAGTATCCCCCTGTCATAAGGCCCAAGATGAGGGGTGAAATTGACCTTTACATCTTTATGAGCTATGACAGAGAGTTCCTGCTCTATCTCAGGCGTGTGCCTGTGTGATGCAACTGAGTAAGCCTTGAATCCTTCGTTGACTTCACAGAATGAGAATGCGGCATCAGCGTTTCTGCCTGCGCCTGTTGTCCCTGATGTTGAATCTATAACGATAGAATCTGCATCTATGAGACGGGTCTTTATAGCAGGATAAAGTCCGAGAATCGCGCCTGTCGGATAGCAGCCCGGGTTTGCTATGAGGGATGATTTCGCAATTTTCGCCCTGTACAGTTCAGGCAGTCCATATACAGCCCTTTTCAGTGTTCCGTGAAATTTGTGCGGAGTCTTATACCACTCCTCGTATATTGCAGGAGACCTTAGCCTGTAATCAGCGGAAAGGTCTATAACCTTTTTCCCGTGCCTGAAGAAAAAATCCACTGCGCTCTGCGAGGCGGCATGAGGCAATGCAAGAAAAAAGATGTCAGCCTTTTTCAGAAGTTTTTCTCTGTCTAATGGTTCGTATGTCAGATTTGAGTGATTGCTAAGATGGGGGAATAAATCGCTTACGGTTTTACCTGATGATTTTTCTGAGGTTACCGCAGTTATTTTGACATAGGGATGGTTTGAAAGAAGGCGGATAAGTTCGCCTCCTGTATAACCGCTGCCTCCGCAAATAGCGACCTTTAGCATAATAACAAGTTAGGAGTTAAGCGGTGAGAGTTAAGAGTTTTATCAGATTTTTTAACTTTAAACTTTAAACTTCTAACTTTTAACTTATTCACTCGTCACTCGTTACTGTTTTTATCTCTTCGAGAACTGGAATCTCTTTCTTGCGCCCTTCTGCCCGTATTTCTTTCTCTCTGTTTCTCTGGGGTCTCTCGTTAAGAAGCCTTCCTTCTTAAGTTTCAGCCTGAGGTCGTTGTCTATTGAGAGTATGGCCCGTGAAATTCCGTGCCTGAGCGCTCCTGCCTGTCCTGAAAGGCCGCCACCCACAACTTTTGCAGTTATGTTGTATTTGCCTGACATCCCTGTCAGCTCAAGGGGCTGTCTTATCATCATCTGCAGTGTCTCGCGGGCGAAATACGAGTCAAGAGGTTTTTCATTTACAACTATACGGCCGTTGCCGGGGGACATGCTCACACTTGCAATAGAGGATTTTCTGCGTCCTGTAGCATTATGTTTTATTTCAGCCATTTAAAACTCCTTATATTGTAAGATTTCAGGTTTCTGAGCAGCGTGCGGATGTTCGCTTCCTTTATATACTTTGAGCTTTTTGAGCATGGCCCTTCCGAGCCTGTTTTTAGGAAGCATTCCCCATACAGCGTCGCTTATAACCTTTTCGGGTTCTCCCGATAGGCGCTCTCTGAGCGTTTTGGCTTTTATGCCGCCGGGGTAGCCTGAGTGATGGTAATAAATTTTATCGTCAAGCTTTTTGCCTGTGGTCCTGACCTTTTCGGCATTTACGACAACTACAAAATCACCCGTGTCTGCGTTCGGGGTAAATATAGCCTTGTTTTTACCGCGCAGGCAGACAGCAATTTTTACAGCAAGCCTTCCGAGGACTGCGTCTTTGGCATCTACGAGATACCACTTATACTCAATATCGGTTTTTTTAGCAAATCTGGTTTTCATTTACGCACCTTCCATTAATGTTCTTTAAAAGAATTTTCTTAAAGTTAAGTCCGTGTGGACATAAAGAATTAGACATATTAATAGAAATGCCTATAAATTGTCAATATTTTTACAGATAGAGGTATCTCTGAATAAAGGAAGCGGTCTTAAACTGCTATGGGAATTTGATTTTTGAATTAAGGTTTAAGCGGTTAAGCAAGGCAGCATTATAATGACCGCTAATTGACACTCTTTGTCAATATATGATATTTTTAAGGCAGGGAAATGTCTGATAAAGCAGCGATAATAAAAGAAGCCCAGAAGTTTCTTGCAAGGGGACAGATAGATAAGGCAATTGCTGAATGGGAAAAACTTATAAAGGAATCCCCTGATGCAAATACTTATAATACTATCGGAGACCTCTACCTTAAAAAAGGCGACAAGACTCCTGCTGTAGATTCCTTTCATAAAGCGGCGCGTTTTTTCAGGGACGAAGGTTTTTCTCTGAAGGCGCTGGCTCTTTACAAGAAGATATTGAATATTAACACTTCAAACATGTCTGCCTTATATGCTCTTGGAGAGTTAAGCGAGGAAAAAGGGCTGACAACCGATGCCACAAAGTATTATCTTGCCAGCGCGGATATCCTTTCCAAAGAAGGAAAAAAAGATGAATTATTAAAGGCGTATGACAAGATACTGAGCCTCTCGCCGTCTAACATCTCTTTGAGAAATAAGGTGGCGGAGATTTTCAAAAAGGAAGGGCTCCAGATTGAGGCTGCAAAAGAGTACCTGCATATAGCGAGGTTATATAATGAGAAAGATGATGTCAACAATGCAGGCATGTATTATAAAAAATCCCTCGACCTCCAGCCCGACAATAATGAGGCTTTGCTTGGGCTGAGTTCAATATACAAGAAAACAGGCAATCCATGGCAGGCTCAGGAATATCTGAAGAAGGCGGTTGAACTTGCTCCGTCAAATACCGGATTAATCTTGGAATACGCAGAGTTTTTGGTTAAGGCAAAGTCTTTTTCAGAGGCAATGCAATACATATCAAAGGTTACCGAAATAGAACCTTCAAATACCGCAGCAAGGAAACTTCTCGGTGAGATGTATGCGGAAAGCGGGGATAAGCAAAAGGCATGGGAAGAATACAAGGTGATTATAGACGAGATAATATTTGAGGGAAAACTTGACGAGGCTATGAATATCCTTAGGATGTTCATAGATACAGAACCTGTAGAGACAAGAAAAAAGCTTGTGGCGCTGTATAAACAGAAGAACGATTATGAAGCAGCTTTTGTGGAATTGGTTTCTTTAGGCGATGCTTTTATTTTTTCAGAGGGAAGAATGCTGAAGGAAGCTTTGGAGTGTTATAAGGAAGCATCGGAGATTCATCCTGATGATAATGAGTTAAAAGAGAAAATAACCGATATCAAAAGGGAATTTGGCGAGGAATACGCAGAACCTAAGAAATCAGTTGAGGAGTCCCTTGCAGAGGCAGATATATTTTTAAGATACGGACTGTATGATGAAGCAAGGACAATGCTCGAGCCCCTTAAAATACAGGAACCTGAAAATGCTGAGGTCCATGCAAAACTTAAATCTTTATATTCAGAGACAGGCGACAAAGAACAGGCTGTGAACGAGTGCCTTATTCTCGCAGAACTTTATAATAAAAGCGGGAACATTGAGTTGAGGGAAGGGATTCTTAAAGAGGCAGATGAAATAAATCCCGAGGATCCAAGATTGCTGGAGAGGGCAGGAATGCAGCCGGCTGAAGAATTCGTTGCCCAGAGAGGCATGTCTGCTCCAGGAATAGAGGATTACAGCGAGGATGCGGCAGAGGCAGAGTTTTATTTAAGGCAGGGGTTGTATGAGGAGGCAAAGGCAGTATATAAGAAACTTCTTGAACTATTTCCGGATAACAATGAGATAAGGGAAAAGCTTTCGCTGGTTGGAGCTAAAGCCAAAGAAGAAGTTAGAGCTGAAGAAAAGCCGTTAAAAGAGGTTGAGAAACCTGCCGGGACAGTTATTGAAAAGCCGGCAGATATTGAAAGTCCGACAGAAGAGTTTGTGATTTCAGATATCCTGGAAGCAGAAACGGCCCCTGAATTTAATCTTGAAAGCGATGTCCTCGGCATATTTGAAGAGTTCAAGAAAGGGCTTGAAAAAGAAATAGGGACAGAGGATTTGGAGACGCATTATAATCTCGGGATTGCATATAAAGAAATGGGCTTGATAGACGATGCCATAAAGGAATTCCAGACATCAAAGAACGACCCTGAAAGATTAATCCCGTCGGTAAGTATGCTGGGGGTGTGTTATATGGCAAAAGGACTATATCCTCTCGCCATTGATTCTTTTAATAGCGTGATGGAAAAGATAGTGACAAAGGACGAATCATACTGGGGCGTGAAATACGAACTTGCAGAGGCGTATGAGAAAAATGAAAATCTTAAAGAAGCGCTTAGGCACTATACGGAAGTATACGGGTGGAATTCAAAATTCAGAAATGTTGCAGAAAAGATTAACCTGCTGAAGGTGCATGCGTCAAAACCTGCAGAAAAACCGGTGCTAACCGAGTTTCAGAAGATAAAGAAGGAGAGAGTTTCTTATTTGTAAGCTATGGATTATCTTGAGTTTTATAAGCTGAAAGAACATCCGTTTTCAAATGTTGTTGACAACAGGTTTTACTATAAGGGCACACAGCATTCAGAGGCGCTTGTAAGGCTGAAATATGCCATAGATACAAAGAAAGGGCTGGCTGTTGTCATAGGAGACATAGGCGCCGGCAAGACTACGCTTGCGCGCAGGCTCCTTGAAGAGCTTGACGAGAATATTTATGAGGCGGTTCTCCTCGTTGTGATTCATTCAGCGGTAAGCTCTGACTGGCTTCTGAAAAAACTTGCCATACAGATCGGCGTTACGGATCTAAAGGAAGAGAAGGTAGAACTTCTCAGCCAGATATACAAGAGGCTTTTTGAACTGGGCGAACAGGGCAAGGTAGCGGTTGTTATCATCGACGAGATGCAGATGCTGAAATCAAAGGAGATAATGGAGGAGTTCAGGGGGCTGCTGAATATGGAGATGCCTGAAGGAAAGATGGTGAATTTCATATTTGTCGGTTTGCCGGAACTTGACAGCGTGCTGGCCCTTGACGAGCCGTTAAAACAAAGGGTTGCAATAAAGGTGAGATTGAAATCGTTTTCTGAAGAGAACACAAAGGAATATATAGTTCACAGGATGCATATTGCCGGTTCTGCGAAAAATCCATTCACAGAAGACGCAATGCGGGCTATATACCGTTATTCAAACGGCGTGCCGCGTTTGATAAATACCATCTGCGACAATGCCCTTCTTAACGGATTCCTCTTTAAGACGAATACCATAGATGAGGCGATTATCAGGACTGTTACTATTGACCTTGGGCTGAGTGAGGAATAAAGGAGATACTCTTAATCTGCAGTTTTACAACATACTTTGATAATTCTATTTTCATTTTTGAAGGATACCAGAATCCATTGCTGTTTGCAGGTTCATCATAAGAAATGCGGAGTTCTTTACCATTGTCCAGTTCTATTGTCTGGGATACAGGGAGCATGCTTTTTTTATCAATGACAATCCTCCGGCTTGAATTTCTGATATGATAATTACTGTTTTGCTCTTCAATCTCGTAATCTTTTATCAGCCACCACAATATGCTGCTTCTTAACCCTTCTACCAGTATTATATTTTTGTTCCTGTCAGAGGGAGGGGTGCTTTTTATTATCCCGTCTGTCTCTTTTATCTCTGCCATGAGAAATCCCATAGAGTATATCCTCAGATCGAGGGTTCTCTCTGTAAGTGTGAGTGCGGCATCTCCTGCAATTGTGCTGTCGTTCTTTTCAAACTCAATATGAAATGTTGCGTTAACGCCTTTTACGCTGCTACGCTCGGTGATAATCTTTTTAATGTCAGCGCCTTCGTAATCAGGCAGTTCAACTCTCTTTGCAGTACAGGAGGTTAAGAGCAGAAGCGCAATAGAGCAGAAGCACAGTAGCGCAGTAGCGCAGTAATAACAGGTGATTTGTTTGCCTGCTGCTCTGCTGCTCTGCTGCTCTGCTGCTCTTCCTATGGCTGATAGCTGATAGCTGATAGCCGACCTGCTATCGTATCCCGATGCTTTCAAGCGCCTCTTCAACATTTCCTGCTCCCATTATCTCAAGCCCGAAAGATTCCTTCAGCCTCTCGCTGTTTGTTCCGGACATGAGCGCTTTTTTGAATCCTATCTTTGCGGCTTCCTTAATCCTCTGCTCTGCATAAGCAACTGCGCGTATTTCGCCTGAAAGGCCCACCTCGCCGAACATAAATATCTTAGGATCAATGGGGATGTCCTTTAATGATGAAGCTATTGTTGTTATAATTCCAAGGTCAATCGCAGGTTCAATTATTTTGAGCCCGCCGACTACGTTTATAAATATATCCATTCCGCCGAGCTGAAGTCCTGCCTTTTTCTCAAGCACTGCAGTCAGAAGATTAACCCTGTTGAAATCAACTCCAATGCTTGTCCTTCTCGGCATTCCGAATGTTGTCGGCGAGGCCAGAGCCTGAATCTCTACCATCAGCGGCCTTGTCCCTTCCATGCTTGCAACAACTGTGGAGCCTGAGACATTAAGCGGTCTTTCCGAGAGGAATAATTCAGAGGGATTTTCAATCTCTGAAAGCCCTGAATCTGTCATCTCAAACACGCCTATCTCATTTGTTGAACCGAAGCGGTTTTTAACAGTCCTTAAAATCCTGTAAGAATGTCCTCTGTCTCCTTCAAAATAAAGCACAGTGTCAACTATATGTTCAAGAACTCTCGGGCCAGCAATTGCGCCTTCTTTAGTCACATGCCCGACAAGAAAGGCGGGGATTGCTGATTTCTTTGCAAAGAACATCAGCCTTGCCGCGCATTCCCTCACCTGACTTACAGACCCCGGGGCTGACAATATCTCCTCTGTGTACATTGTCTGGATGGAATCAATTACTATTGCGCCGGGTTTTAGTTTTGAGGCTGTGTCAATTATATTCTCAAGCGATGTCTCTGCAAGAAGCAGTATCTTGCCGGAATCCACGGAAAGCCTTTCCGCTCTCAGTTTTATCTGTTCAGGAGATTCCTCGCCGGATACATAAAGCACGCTTTCATATTTTTTTGAGAGGCCGGAGAGCGTCTGAATAAGGACAGTTGATTTTCCGATTCCGGGGTCTCCGCCGACAAGGATTACAGAGCCTGCAACAACCCCGCCTCCCAAAACCCTGTCAAATTCCTTAATCCCTGTTGTTGTGCGTTTTTCTTTTCCGCTGACGATTGTATTCAGGGGCTGGGGTTCGGACCTTCCCGATGATTTTCTTCCCTGCCTGGTCTCTTTTTTCTCTTCAACAAGAGTATTCCATTCCCCGCAGTCAGGGCATTTCCCGAGCCACTTTGCGCTCACATATCCGCACGCCTGGCACTGATAAAATGTTTTTGCTTTAGCCATGATTACTTTACAATCTCTGTTCCGATTCCTTCTTTTGTGAATATCTCAAGCAAGAGGCAGTGCGAGATGCGTCCGTCAATGATATGAGTTTTGGCAACCCCGTCCTCAAGCGCTTTCATGCACGCCTGAGTCTTCGGCAGCATGCCTCCTGATATTGTGCTTTCAGAGACAAGTTTCTTTATCTGTTTTTGAGAAAGAGTTGAGATTATATTTCCTTTTTTATCCTTAATGCCCGGCACGTCTGTGAGGAGTATGAGTTTCTCTGCCTTGAGTTTTGCCGCTATTGAAAATGCAACATAGTCCGCATTAATATTAAGTGTCTCGCCGTGTTCTCCAATGCCTATCGGAGAGATGACAGGGATGAAACCTTCTTTTTCAAGGCTTTTAAGCGCCTGTGAGTTTATGTCTGTTACCTCGCCTACAAGCCCGAGGTCAATCAGCTCTTCAACCCCTGTTTTTTGCGAGGTCTTTTTCATGAGTTTTTTCTTTGCCTTTATAAGGTCTCCGTCTTTTCCGCTCAGGCCTATGGCTTTGCCTCCGTGCTTGTTTACCATAGAGACTATCTCTTTATTGACAAGCCCGCCGAGAACCATCTCAACTATGTCCATTGTCTCTTCGTCTGTAACGCGCTGGCCCTGGATAAATTTCGGTTTCTTGCCCATCTTCTCCATCGTGGAGCTTATCTTTGGCCCCCCGCCGTGCACAATCACAGGATGGATCCCGATGAAACTTAAGAGCGCTATGTCCTGAGCGAATGAATCTTTTAGATGCTCTTCTGTCTGTGCGGCTCCGCCGTATTTGATTACAAACGTTTTCCCTGAAAAATTCCTGATATACGGCAAAGCCTCAATGAGTATGTTTGCTTTTTCAATAAGTTTTTTCATGATTGCTCCTCATAATCACCTACGGAAAATATTAAACCAGTTCTACCTTTCAAAGCAAGGAATGCAGATCGTCTTCCCGTTTTTTACCCTCAGCCTCGGCTCCATTGTCTTCTCTTTGCATATCTCACATCTGACGCTCGGATATATCTTTGCCTCATCAGGCAGCGGCATCTTCAGGTGTTTTATTTTAAACAAATCCCTATCAGCCGTCTTTAAGATGGATTCTATTTTCTTTGATTTTCTCAGGTGGACTGCTTTTAGAACTTCTTTTGAACGGACGCCTTTCATGTATTTTTGCCACATCTCTTTTTGTTTTTCTGTTTCAGGCGGAGGCGTCCAGTCAATTGATATTCTAACTGCCTTTCCTGAAGGCCTTTTTATAAATGTATAAACCTGTTTGCCGTAATCTTTGAAAATGAGATTGCCTTTTCCGAATGTGCAGCCCGTCATAGCCTGAACAGCATCAACAGCGCATGAGTTGTTCTCAACTATTGCAACTATCTCCTCGTCTATTGATTTTCTGCCGAGTTCTTTCAGTGCAAACGCAGATGCCCTGTATCCGAGAACAAGTCCGGGGCAGATGTGGCCGTGAAATTTAATAACCTCATCAAGTTTTTTCATGCCGGATTTTATATCCTCTCCTCATAAGGCGCAATCAGCGTGTTATATCCCTCATCTGCAAGGGCCTTTGCGAGGGTGTATGCATCGTCTTTTGAATTGAACTTGCCGACCCTGACCCTGTAGTATTTACTCCCGCTGATTTCCGCCTCTGTTATATAGACCTTGCTGTATTTAAATTCCAGAGATGCCTTCATGCGTGTAGCATTTGACAGGTCTTTGTAGGAGCCTATCTGTATTGTAAAGGGCCCGTTGCCGCCAGTTGGCGAGTACTTTATATATTTTATATACCGCATGTCCCTTCCGAGGGGTTCAATTCTTACTTTTCCGGTTCCCGTTCCTATTAATTCAAGCTCCTTTGCACAGGAGTAGGAGAGGTCCAAGTCCCTTCCAGGAATAAACGGCCCTCTGTCATTCACAGTGCACTCCACGTTCTTGTTATTTGCGATGTTTGTCACCTTCAACTTTGTACCGAAAGGATATTCCTTATGCGCGCATGTATTTGCATACATATTGTAAGGCTCACCTGATGATGTCAGCTTTCCATGGAAATCAGGCCCATACCATGAGGCAACCATATATTTTGCCTCTAAAGTCGCCTGCGTCTCTTTAGGGCTTTCTTTTGGCTGGGTTTCGTATTTGGAATCTTCGTAGTATCCGTATCTCGGCGCACCGCATGAAACCAAGAAAAATGTAAAATTTAAAAATAAAAATGCAAAGTAAAGGAACTTCTTAATTTTTAATTTTTCACTTTTCATTTTAAATTTGCATTACAGTATATACCTGCTCAGGTCTTCATCCTTCACAATATCAGCGAGTTTGGCTCTCACATATTCCCTGTCTATCGGAAGTTTGCCGTTCTTTTTTTCAGGCGCCTCAAAGGATATATCCTCAAGGAGTTTTTCAAGCACTGTATGAAGCCTTCTTGCGCCTATGTTTTCTGTCCTCTCATTGACAGTTGCCGCAATGTCTGCTATCTCCTCCACAGCATCTTTCCTGAAATTTATCTCTACATTTTCTGTTGCAAGTAGCGCTGTGTACTGCTTTGTGAGAGCATTATGGGGTTCTGTAAGAATCCTCACAAATTCGTCTTTTCCAAGAGGGTCAAGCTCAACCCTGATAGGAAATCTTCCCTGAAGTTCGGGGATGAGGTCTGAGGGTTTTGACATATGGAAGGCTCCGGCCGCTATGAAGAGTATATGCTCTGTTTTCACCGGGCCGTGCTTTGTTGTTAGTGTTGTGCCTTCAACAACAGGGAGCAGGTCTCTCTGGACGCCTTCCCTTGACACGTCCGGGCCGTGAGCATGTCCCCTGCTCGCAACCTTATCAATCTCGTCTATAAAAATAATCCCTGTTTGCTGGACCCTCTCAATAGCCTCTTTTGTTACCGTGTCCATATCAATTAGTTTGTTTGCCTCTTCCTGCACGAGCATTCTTAATGCCTCCGGCACCTTGGCTTTTTTTTTCTTTGCCTTGTCAGGGATTAACCCTCCGAGCATCTCTTTCAGGTTTATCTCAAGCTCTTCAAGCCCTACGTTTGAGATTACGCCGAAAGGCATTACCTTTTCTCTTACCTCTACATCCACATATCTGTTGTCGAGCTTGCCTTCTTTAAGCTGCTGCCTGAGCCGCTCTCTCGTCTCTTTATACTTTTCTTTCTCCTCATCGTCAATGCTTATGCCCCGTCCGCTCTCCTCGGCGAGTCGCCCGGGGCGGCCTGAGGCAGACCTTGGGGAAGGAAGCAGAACGTCAAGGAGCCTTTCTTCCGCAAGAGATTCAGCCTTTTCCTTGATCTTCTCTATATGTTCTGACTTAACCATGTTAAGCGAGATTTCTGTAAGGTCCCTGATCATTGATTCAACGTCCCTGCCTACATAGCCTACCTCTGTAAACTTCGAGGCTTCAATCTTTAGGAACGGCGCATGTGCAAGCCTTGCGAGGCGTCTTGCAATCTCTGTTTTTCCGACGCCTGTCGGCCCGATCATAATTATATTTTTGGGAAGCACCTCGTCTTTCAGTTCAGGGGAAAGCTGCAGCCTCCGCCACCTATTTCTTAAAGCGATTGCAACTGCCTTTTTTGCCCTGTGCTGGCCTATGATATACTTATCAAGCTCTTCTACTATTTTTCTTGGCGTGAGATTTTCCATTCTAACTCCCATATGTTGTCATTGCGAGGGACATATGTCCCGAAGCAATCTTACGACGAGATTCCGTTGCTTTGCTCGGAATGACAAATAGTAAAATACTATTGTAATTCCTCTATTGTCAGATTATCATTTGTGTATATGCATATATTAGATGCAATCTTCATTGATTTTTCAACTATCTCTCTTGCGGAGAGATTTGTATTTTCAAAAAGCCCCTTTGCTGCTGCCTGTGCGTAGGGTCCTCCTGAACCGATTGCAGCAACCCCGTCCTCAGGCTCAATAACATCGCCTGTGCCTGAGATTATAAATGTATGTTCCTTATCGGCAATGATCAAAAGCGCCTCAAGTCTCCGTAAAATCTTATCCGTTCTCCAGTCTTTTGCAAGCTCTACAGCAGCCCTTTTGATATTGCCCCGGTATGATTCAATCTTTGCCTCAAATCTTTCAAACAAAGTGAATGCATCTGCTGTTGCGCCTGAAAAACCTGCAATGATTTTATTGTCGTACATTGTCTTTACCTTTTTTGCATTGTGTTTCAAGACAGTATTGCCCATTGTCACCTGGCCGTCTCCGGCAATGGCAACTTTTCCGTCACGCCTCACGCATAATATCGTTGTTCCCTTAAACATAGTTACTCCTTAGCTTTCAACTTTCAACTTTTAACTTCTCACTTTTTATCTTTTGCAAGCGGATGCGCCTTGTCATAAGTATCCATCAGATGCGTTATGTCCAGATGCGTATATTTCTGTGTTGTTGACAAAGATGAATGTCCTAAAAGCTCCTGAATCACTCTCAGGTCTGCGCCGCCCTGAAGAAGATGGCTTGCAAAGGTATGCCTGAGAGTATGCGGCCCTATGCGGCTGTTAACACCGATTGCCTTTGCATACTTAATTACTATACGTCTTACACTCCTGTCTGTCAATCTTGCGCCGTTTCTGTTAAGGAAAAAAGCTCCGTCTTTCTTTTTAAGCAAAACTCTTTCAATGAAATATGTCTTCATTGCCTCTAATGCCTTTCTGCCTACGGGAACTATCCGCTCTTTTTTCCCCTTGCCTTTAACCTTAACGAGTCCCTCTCTTGTATTTATGTCATCAGCATTCAGCCCTGAGAGCTCGCTTACGCGAAGGCCGCTTGAATACAGGAGTTCAAGGATGGCCCTGTCCCTTGCGGGCAGGAAACCTATTCCTTCCGGTTTTTCCACGAGAGAGAATACATCATCTACAGAGAGAAATTTCGGCAGCATTTTCGGCAGTTTTGGCGTAGGGACGAGTTTTGCGGGATTTGCTTTTATATATCCTTCACGGTAAAGAAATTTCAGAAATGACCTTACTGCCGCGAGCCTTCTGCCTGCGGTGGTCTTTTTGTGCCCTGAATTTATCTCTTCGGCAACAAACCCTCTGATGTCATTCAGCTCTATGTCCTTTGCCCTTGACTTGACGTGATTGGAGAAGGCCCCAAGGTCTTTCCTGTAGGCCCTGAGTGTGTGAAGGGACACGCCCTTTTCTATTTCAAGATAGCGCAGGAATTGCTGGATATGGGAGTTCATAGGGTATTTTAAGTTTCATCGCGCCATTAATGCAATACTTATGAATTACCGAGGCAACTCGTTTTAATAGAATAAATAATGATACATACATTAATAATGTCCTATTTGTCCTTGTCATTCCGGCTTGTCCGGAATCTTTCTTACGGATGGACTCCCGACAAGCGGGAGTGACAGCTTCGGAAGACATTTGTTATGCAGGTGTCAATAGTTGAAATTAATATGTGTTTCATGCTTATATAAAAACAGGGTTTGTCAGCACCGGGGGACGAGAGACATGGATGATATGGAAGAAAAAGATTTAATCCTTGCAGGCGAGATCTTCAAGTCCATGACAAAAACCTTCAAGACCTTTAAGGCTTACCTGCCTAACAATCCCATATATCAAAAGTTTGCCGCAGAACTCCTTGAGAAATTTAATTCCTTTTTTGAGATACACGATTCGCTTCCCCTTACAGTAGAGCAGTTTTCACTGTTGTTAAACGGAAAAGAGGTTTTCCACAATGAAGACAGAACTGATAACATTGCACTCATGTTATTTGTGGATGGTATAAGAGAGATATGCTTTTACAGGGGAATAACCTTAAAAGAACTGATAAGTTTTGTAGATATTTTTAAAGCGGTATCAGAAGGTCATAATCTTGAGGATGACGTTGTAACACTTCTGTGGGAAAAGAATATTGAACATATCAGCTATTCTGTTTCAGAAGGATTTATTGAAGAGGAATTGCCTGTTGACAGCGAACTGCTCATGGAGGAAGCAGGAGATGAATTAGCTCCAATGGGCGCTGTGTATATGGATGCTGTTCTGGCTCCTTCTGTGATTGACTTTGAGGCAGCGCCTCTAAATGCTGACGAGCTGAATACTTTACAGCACGAGATACAGAGATTTGAGGGTGACGTCTTGCTCTCTGAGGCAACAGAATTATTTTTAGAACTTATGACAACAGAAAGCGATATAGAAGGCTTTAAAGAGTTTACGAGGAACATTGGGAAAATGATAGATGTTCTGCTTGAAAAAGACTCAATAGAGAAAGTTACAGAGATCCTCAGCAGATTAATAGATATACGCGGATCTGAAATTTCATCCGAACATAAAAAAATAATTGATGATGTCATTGACAGGGCAGGCAGCGAAGATAAGCTCAGAAAACTCTTTACCGGGGATAAGAATCTTGATAGTGTTCAGGCATATATGCTTCTTCTTAATAAAAATGCAATCCGGTCTCTCCTGAACATTCTTGGAGAACTTGAGGACAGAAAGACGAGAAGATACCTCTGCAATATCCTGTCTGTCATAGGTAAACAGGCTGTAGAGCTATTTGCCGGCGGCATTCATGATAAGAGATGGTATCTTGTCAGAAATATCTTAATGATACTCGGCATTATAAAGAACCCTGCAGCGATAAAATACATAGAAGGCACACTGACCCATCCTGAACTCAGGGTAAGAAAAGAGGCTGTAAAGGCGCTGGATTCCATAGGCACAGAAGAGATAAAGGGCCCGTTTATGATTGCCCTGAGAGATAGTGATGCAGGCATAAGAACCAGCGCTTTAAAGATATTAAGAAGATTTGGTGATAAGAAGTTGTTTGATATTGTAAAAGAGAGGATATTAGCAGGTGATTTAAAAGAAAGGCCTTTCACTGAAAAGAGAGAGTTGTTTGAGGCCTTAGCAGAGACAGGCAGGGATATGGCATTCCCGATACTCTCTGAGTTTTTTAAAAAAAAGGGATTGTTCAGAAAGACAGAAACAGAAGAGCTGAGGGCGTGCGCTGCGTATGGTCTTGGAATCCTCGGCACCAGAGAGTCTATTATGCTTCTTGAAAAAGGGATGCGTGAGAAGGAAGGACTCTTGAGTGAGGCCTGTAAAAAATCGCTTGCAAGGACAGGTGTTAGATGAAAGATAGAAAAAGCGATGATGCATTTAAGGAGAGTGTTGCAAGATACGGGAGGTTGATAGTAAACCACCTCTCAATCCTTGTAAAGCTGACAGGTATTCACGGTTCAATAAATGAGGCTATGATTAATGCCGCAGCAAGGCTTCTTTCAGACCTGGAACCATTGCTCGGTGAAGAAGGGACATTGAGTCTTAAGCTGGTCGAAGGGTCATTCTTTATTGAGGATGTAAGGGTAAAGGCATCCTTATCAGATGTTGATAATTTTGAATTCCTTGCGGGAGAGTTTAAAAAAAGGAAGATAGGTGTTCTCGCATTCAAGGCGCCGCTTCAAAGCGATGACCTGATATATCTTGCATATTCTATCAAAGGCGGAGTTGAGGCGTCTGAGATACAGTCATTGCTTGAAAGCAAACTGACAAAAGGCATCTCTATAGGAGGGCCCCTCTTTTTTGAAAAAAAAGACTCTCTGGATATGAGCGATGCCAGAGAAGTTGCGACAAGATTATATACCATAGGACTTTCTGCTGTTAAAGAGCTTGACGGTTCTGCAAGGAGAGGAAAACCGATAAACATAAGAACGGTCAAAAGGGTTATTCATGCAATGGTTGACAATATTCTAAAAGATGAGACCCATCTCCTGGGATTTACGACCCTTAAGAACTTTGAAAATTATTTATACAATCACATGTTGAATACCGCTATATTTTCAATAGCAATTGGCAGGAGAATCAGTCTCCCGAAGAATCAGTTAAGCAGCCTCGGGATAGCTGCAATCTTTCATGATATAGGAAAGGCTGAGATCCCCCGCTCAATTTTAAATAAGCCCTCAGAGCTTAATCCAAAGGAATTGGAGCTTATAATGAGACATCCTGTAGATGGTGTGAGAATACTGATAAGGGCAAAAGACCTCAGTGATATATCAGTCATCGCTATGCTTGTATCTTTAGAACATCATATAAACTATGACGGAACCGGTTATCCTGACCTCACAAAGAAAAGAACACCGAATATCTTTAGCAGGATTATAACTATAGCTGATTACTATGATGCGCTCATCTCTGGAAAGGTATATAAACGGACTGTCTATAGCCCTGAAAATGCCTTAAGGTTTATGCATGATAAAAGCGGTGAATTATTTGACCCTGTTCTTACGAGGGTATTTATAAAGATGTTATCAGGGAACAGTTCCAGTTTATGATTTGCAGAGATTGTTCATTATAAATGTCTCTATTTTCCAAAACACCATACGTTATAATAATCCATGCCTCCCTTGGCCTCCATAGACATCGGTTCTAATACGCTCAGGCTATTAGTCGGTATGATAGAAGGGCAGAAGATTGTGCGTATGAGATGCGAGATGGTAATTACCCGTCTTGCCGCAGGCATTGGCGAGACAGGATTGCTGAATCCTGACAACATGGAAAAATCAGTATCTGTCCTGAAGGTTTTTTCAGATATTATTTCGGCTTACGGTATTTCGCATATAAGAGCCGTCGGCACAAGCGCATTAAGAGAGGCTGGAAATTCAGAAGAATTCATGAGGAGGGTTTTATCGGAAACAGGAATAAATATAGAAGTGATTTCAGGCGAAGAAGAGGCTGAACTTACAGCGCGGGGTGTTATGTTTGACCTGCCGGAGACGGATTCGTCTTTTATTATTGACATCGGCGGCGGAAGCGCTGAATGGATTTTCTGCCGGAATTCATACCCTGCTGAACTGGGGACGATTCCGACAGGCGTTGTAAAACTCTTTGACAAGCACATAAAATCTGACCCTCCATCAAAATCTGATATTGCCTCGCTGAAAAAAGAATTAGATACTGTCTTAAGCGGACTTAAAACTAAGATAGGGCCTCTCATAAGCAACAGGACAGTTTTTATCGGAACAGCAGGAACAATTACAACGACTGCATCTATTGATATTGGGCTTGAGAGTTACGGCCATGAAAAAATCCACAGGCACAATATCTCTTTAGAAAAACTCTATGATATTTCAGGGAGACTTATAAGTATTCCTCTCAGTGAGAGAAAAAAGATGATTGGACTTGAGCCGGAAAGGGCAGACTTGATTATCCCAGGCATACTCTTTACAATTAATATCATGGAATTATTCGGATTTGATAATATTCTTGTGAGTGACAACGGACTGCTTGAGGGTGTACTAATAAAACTTTCTGAAAGGGTCTCATAATTTAAACTTTATGGAACAGGTATTTAAAAGACCGGTAAGCCTTAAATCCGTGCCTTTCAGGTTCTGCCCGGGCTGCGGGCACAGCCTGATACACAGGATTATTGCAGAGTGTATAGACAATCTTAATATCAGGGATAAAGTTGTAGGGATTGCGCCTGTCGGATGCGCTGTTTTTGCTTATGACTATTTCAACTTTGATATTCTTGAGGTGGCGCACGGAAGGCCCCCTGCGGCAGCGACAGGGCTGAAACGGGTTATGCCTGACAAAGTAATATTTTCATATCAGGGTGACGGGGACCTTGCCGCAATCGGCACTGCGGAGATAATCCATGCCGCAAACAGGGGCGAGAACTTAACTGTGTTCTTTGTAAACAATGCCACATACGGTATGACAGGCGGACAGATGGCTCCGACAACGCTTATCTCGCAAAAGACTACCACCACGCCGAGGGGCAGAAATGTTAAGACATCAGGTTATCCTCTGCGTGTTTCTGAAATGCTTGCAACTATTGAGGGCGTTTCGTTTATTGCAAGGACTTCGGTTGACTCTGTAAAAAATCTTATGACGACAAAGAAAGATGTTGAAAAGGCATTCAGGTATCAGATGGAGGGCAAGGGATTCAGTTTTGTGGAAATCCTGTCGCCGTGTCCAATTGACTGGGGAATGTCCGCTGAGGAGTCCATAGACTGGATGCGCTCTGAGATGATGGCTGTTTTCCCTCTTGGTACATTTAAGGATAAATATGGCGAGTCATAGGGGGTATGCTTTTGGAACATAAGATAATGGTAGCAGGATTCGGAGGGCAGGGCATCCTGTTCCTCGGCAAACTGCTTGCGTACAGCGGTATGCTCGAGGGCAGGGAAGTTACATGGTTTCCTTCTTATGGCGCTGAGGTGCGCGGCGGCACTGCAAACTGCACTGTGATTATCTCTGACGAGATGATAGGCTCTCCGGTTGTTAGGAATCCTGAAATCCTTATAGTAATGAACGAGGCATCTCTTGATAAATTTCAGCCGAGGCTGAAGAAGGGCGGAATTTTAATATTTGATTCGTCTCTCATAAAAAAACCTGAACTGCGCTCTGATGTGCGCGTTGTTGACGTCCCTGCAAGTGAAATAGCTGCCTCAATTGGAGGCACGAAATGCGCCAACATGGTAATGCTCAGCGCCTTGCTTGCGCAGACAGGGATAATAAAAGAAGAATCCGCAGTCAATGCGCTTGAAGAGCTTACCCCTCAGAAAAGGAAAAAGGCTCTTGGCGCAAACAAAGAGGCGATAGTAAAGGGCCGGAGATATATTGAAGATAAGAAAAGCAAAAATATCTGACATCAGAGAGGTTCAGCGGCTTATCAATGAATTTGCAAAAAAAGAGGAGATGCTGCCGCGTTCTTTAAATGACCTCTATGAAAGCATCCGCGATCTTTTTGTGTGCGAAGACAGAGGCCGGATAAAAGGAGTATGCGCGCTTCACATATTATGGGATGACCTTGCGGAGATAAGGTCGCTTGCGGTTGCAGAAGGATCAAGGGGCAAGGGGATAGGAAACAGGCTTTTGAAAATATGTCTCAGGGAGGCAAAAGGACTCGGCATAAAAAGGGTGTTTGCTCTCACTTATCAGCCTGCGTTTTTCCTGAAGAACGGCTTTAAGGGTATTGATAAGTCAAAACTCCCGCAGAAGATATGGGGAGACTGCCTCAGATGTCCCCGCTTTCCTGAATGCGACGAAGACGCTGTGATAATTGAGATTTAATCTATACAGACAAATAAGAGAAATATTTCAAATCTTCAAAGTGGAATCTTTAAGGGATTACTTCACGTCAGACAGTATGACTCTTACAACATCCCCTACCTTAATATCAAATACCGAAGAAGCATTGCCCTTGTAAGTGAAGAGTTCAAGATATTCTGTGCTGTTTACCAAGGCATAAAGTCCTTTATCCGGAACTTGTGAATAGTGGCTTCTAAGTTCTGTATGCCTTTCCTTTACAATAATCTTTATTTTCCCCTCGGGATTGATGCCGTAGAGCATGTTCAAATCCAATGCCTTTATATTGGTTATAGCATTGCCAAAACGGTCTATGTATATGACTTCTCCTTCTACAGCCTTTTCTTCAGGCCGTGATGCAGACGGAAAATGCAGGGTTACATAATCGGTAATTGCTTCTCCGAAGTTTACCGACTCTATGCCTTTTGTAAGCCAAGCGGCAGCAGGGGAAAATATATCCCTGCCGTGAAATGTCGGGCCTTTGTCGGGCATAAAATAATGCTCTGATGTAAGATGAATTACCTTAAGAGTTTCATTTTTTGAGTTGTATATCAGAGAGAACACGCCGTTATCAGGGCCTATGAAATAAGCATGGTCTGTTATGACAAGTATCGGCCGCCTGCTTGAACCGACGCCGGGATCAACAACCACGACATGAACTGTTTTAGGCGGGAAGAAACTGTGGCTCATGCCGATTGTAAGCGCAGCCTCTTTTATGTTGTGCGGGCTTATGCCGTGTGTAATATCAATTATCTTTGCCAGAGGGTTGATTGATAATATTACGCCTTTCATCATCCCTACAAACGGGTCTTTATAACCGAAGTCGGATGTAAGGGTTATGATCGGATTATTCTGCACCTGATGCCTCCATCTCTATCTGTGGTGACTTTATTCCGCCTGTAAGTTCGTTTAAATCAGTTATGTTGTTCTCTGCCATAAAGGATTCTATGCCTTTAATTATATCATTGGTTGCGGATGGATTTATAAAATTTGCGGTTCCGACTGCGACTGCTGTTGCGCCTGCAAGCAGGAATTCAATGGCATCAGAGGAGTTCATTATTCCGCCCATGCCGATAACAGGTATTTTAACTGCCCTGAATGTCTCATAGACCATTCTAACGGCAATTGGTTTTATCGCGGGGCCTGACAGCCCGCCTGTTATGTTTCCGAGTCTTGGCCTCTTTGTTTTTATATCAATAGCCATTCCCGTAATGGTGTTTATCAGAGAAACAGCATCAGCCCCTGCATCTTCTGCCACCTTTGCCATAAGTGCGATGTCGGTCACATTAGGTGAGAGCTTTACAATAAGAGTGAGATCTGTCACCTTCCGAACTGCGCTGACAACCTCAAAAGTCCCCTTTGGGTCTGTACCGAAAATACGCCAGTCAGCTTCTTTATTAGGACATGATATATTCATCTCAAGTCCGTGTATTCCATCCACAGCGCTTAATCTCTCTGCTGCTTTTGCATATTCGTCAATGGAATCACCAAAAAAATTAACTATTACAGATGTATCAAATTGTCTTAGAAAAGAAAGTTTTTCTCTTATAAAATTTTCTATGCCTATGTTCTGAAGTCCAATGGCATTGAGCATCCCTGCAGGCGTCTCTACGATACGAGGCGGGGGATTACCTTCTCTGGGTAAAAGGGAAAGTCCTTTTACAACAACTGCTCCGAGCTTGTTGAGGTCAACAAATTCAGAGTATTCCTCACCATAGCCGAAGGTCCCTGATGCGGTCATAACAGGGTTTTTAAGTTTCAGCTTTCCTATGTTTACCGTAAGATTCATAGTGGTTCGTTATTCGTCATTGCGAGGAGCGTAAGCGACGTGGCAATCTTTAATGGCGAGATTGCTTCGCTTTGCTCGCAATGACAAACAAGCAAAGTTGCATAATAATTTTGCGCTACCATACAATTTCACCAATCTCAAAGACAGGCCCTTCTTTGCATACCCTTTTATAGCCTTTTTTTGTTTTTACCGCGCATCCCAGACATGCTCCGACACCGCATGCCATGTTTTCCTCCATAGAGATATAGCCTTTGATTCCTTTTTCTGCGGCAAATTTAGAGACAGCCTCAAGCATTGGTGATGGGCCGCAGGCATATAACAAAAAGTTAGAAGTTAAAAGTTGAGGGTTAGAAGTTAAGAAAACATTTAAAGCATCTACAACCGTTCCTTTCCTGCCTTCGGAGCCGTCATCAGCGCTGATTATCAATTCCTTTTTAACAAGCCCCTTTAATTCGTTAAGCATGAGCAGTTCACCGCTTGTCCTTGCCCCGTAGAAAAAATGGATATTCCCTGAAAGTTTCTCTGCAAGAGGGAATAGCGACGCAATTCCTATACCTCCTGCAATGAGAACGGGAGTAAAGTTTTTGCCCGGCATCGGGTATCCATTACCTAACGGCCCGAACAAGTTTACGGTGTCTCCCTTTTTCATCTCTTTCATTCTTTCAGTACCTTTGCCTTTGATTCTGTAGAGAAACTGCAGTTCTCCGCCTTCGGCGGATGATGTTTCTCTAAAGATGCTGAAGGGACGCTTGAGTAATGGGTCATAGGAAAAATCAGTTCCGATCATATAAAATTGGCCCGGAAGCGGATGCTGCTGAATATTATCAGAACTCAGGACAAGAAGATTGTGGCCTTTGTTTACAGGAGTGTTTTCTGTTATTTTTGCTCTTATGTATTTACTCAAAGGTTATCTCTAATATCTCGTATTCCATTGTTCTTGCAGGCGCCTTAATCATTGCTGTATCGCCCACCTCTTTACCTATCAAGGCCCTGCCTACAGGCGAGCTTATGGATATTTTCCCGCTCTTAACATCTGCCTCGTCAGGGCCTACAAGCATAAAAATATATTCTTCATCTGCTGCTGTGTCCAGCACCTTTACCTTGGCGCCAAAAGCTGCCTTTGATTGATTTATCTTTGAAGGGTCAATTATTTCAGCCAGGGCTAATTTTGCCTTAAGTTCCTGTATCCTCCCTTCCATGAAGGACTGTTTTTCTTTTGCAGCGTGGTATTCTGCGTTTTCCGAAAGATCTCCGTGTGCGCGCGCCTCTGCTATTGCCTGAATATTTTTAGGCCTTTCTACTTTCAGGAGTCTATCAAGTTCTTCCTGAAGTTTCTGATAGCCTTCGCGCGTCATGGGAACTCTCTGCATAATCATCAGTCTCCTTTGTTTCTTTAATTTAACACTTTTTACTTTGTTTTTTCAAAAGCAGTGATGGTAAAATCGGATGACGGATAAAGGTTTAAATCTTGGCAGGAGGTAATCTTTGAATAAACGTATAGGCCTGATATCAGCAACAGAAAAAGAGAGCAGGGCTGTCTTAAAAACTCTCAGAAGGATTAGAGGTAAAAGTTTAGCGCTGCCTGTTTATCAGGGGAAGATCGGAAAGACAAATATCATTCATATCATCTCAGGCATCGGCAAGGCCAATGCCGCGCACGCAGCAACCCTTCTCATCGAAAAATTTTCTCCATCCGCTGTGATAAACTTTGGGATCGGCGGCGCCTATCCTTCGGCGAATCTCAGGACAGGGGATATAGCGATTGCAGACAAGGAGATATACGGTGATGAAGGGCTCTGGCTGAAAGACGGATTTCATAAAGCTGATGCAATTGGGATACCTTTATTAAAGAAAGGCAGGAAAAAATACTTCAATGAATTTCCGCTCCAGAATGGGATTGTAAAAAAAGCTTTTGAATCGGCGAAACTTTTAACTTTCAACTCTCAACTTTCAACTAATATAGAAACCGATGCATTTGTTACCGTATCTACTGTTACCGGCACAGGCAGAAGGGCAAGAGAGATTGAAAAGCGATTCAATGCAATCTGCGAAAATATGGAGGGCGCGGCTGTTGCGCATGTCTGCGCGATGTATGGAATTCCGATGCTTGAAATAAGAGGTATAAGCAATATTGTTGAGGACAGGGACAGGAGTAAATGGGATATCAAAACAGCAGCAGAAAATTGCCAGAAAATAATATTAGCTCTCATTAAAGAAGGCAGAATATAGCATTTTAGCTTTAAAATCTTCTTTGCCATAATTTAAATCAACCCAGAAATTAAAAATATTATCAAGAAAAAAGAAAAGCAAGGAAAAAAGAAAAGGGGACAGATTTATTTATTGACAGAGAAAAGCGATATGAGTAAGATGTCTTATGCCACGGATAGCAAGAGTTGTTTTGACCGAATATCCTCATCATATAATCCAGAGAGGCCACAATAGGCAGGTGGTCTTTGCAGATGACGAAGATTATCTTTATTATCTGGAAAACCTTAAAGAATGGAAGATAACTTTAAAATGTAAAATCTATGCCTATTGTTGTCCTGCTCGACTTTTTCGGAACAACTATTTCGAGTTTAAAGTTAGTCCCACCAGATTTTCAAGTTTATAATAATTAGCCGGGATATCATATCCCAGCGCCTCATGCGGCCTATAGGTATTGTATTTTATCCTGTAGG